>DVNN01000077.1 GCA_018714325.1 Candidatus Pelethocola excrementipullorum | reverse complement strand
ATGTGGGGAAATGGGAATGATCCTGACTGAAGACTCTGTTTTTGGTCTTCCTATATATATCCTTGTTTTTTTCCCTTCTTTATTCGGTTGATAAATACGTTGAAGTGTTTGACATATGTATATTTCTCCCTCATCTAAGTTTATATTTTCCCACTTTAACGCGCTGATTTCTCCGATTCTCATTCCGGTATACAGACTTAAAATGATAGGTGAACATGTAGGTTCCTTTAGGGCCTCCTGTACTAAAGACTGTTGTTCTTTTATTGTTAAAACTTTTTTAATCTGTTTGGTGCGTCTGGGCAATTCTATCAGGCTGCATGGATTATTTTGCATAAATCCTTGTTGATAGGCCTTGCTTATAATCTGATTTAGTACTCTGAATATGGTATTTATAGAACCTGCAGACAAACCCCTTGCCTGTAAACTTTGTATATATTGCTTGATAGTCTCTTCTTTTATCAACTGAAGTTTCAAATCTCCAAGTTCAGGAAGGATATACTTCGTTAGTTTATAATTATATCCGGCATAAGTTGATGGTTTTACTTTATCATAGATCAAGTTTCTCATACAAAATTGTGACCATTCACTAAAAGTTCCAAACTCCTTAACCTTATCACTGGATTTATTAGCATAGAATGCTTTTAATGGCAATAACTTGTTCCTAACTTCGCTGTAAGAGTGCGCATATACATAGCCATAAGCAATAGTTCCATCTCTTTTATAACCGATTCTATAGCGTCCCTCCCAGCGCTTGTCTTTCCGCTTATATATATTTTCTCCTTTTCTAGCCATATTACATCACCCTTTCACAAATGTTTTTGACGGCTAATTAGACGGCTTAAAAAACAAAGTTTTTTTAGCTTCTTGGCTTATCATATTCCAATCTTCTCCTTAAATAACTTAAGTTTCCTCTTATTTCCCTATTATTTACTACATAATCCTAAATAATATTAAAATTCTCTAAAATTCTTGTCGAATTTATGTTGACAAAGCGATACTTTACCATTATAATCAAGGATATGTGGTTGGTAGTTTCAGGTATAACTAGCAAATAATGTAAATTTACCTAGTGATTATTTCTTGTTTTTCATACAAATAAGAAACCAAGACATATTTATTAGGTTAATTATTACTAGTAATCTTTATTAATACACAACTAATATTATATTGTTATATTTTATATTAACCCATCTATTCTATAATAAAACCAAGTTTTCCTGATTAACCTTCTCTATTTATTATACTCCTTAATCAGGTATTATTCTACTTTTGTAATGTTACTCTGATTTGCTCTTTTCTGAGCTGCTCTGTCCTATAATATAAACAATTTATAAGCTTAAAACAAAATGAATAAATTTAGTCTATCCTACTTTGTATACTCTTATAGAAAAAAAGCCTCTAAGCAATAGTTTATCAAACTATACACTCAGAAGCAATATTTTTTAACCATTTTTAGCCAATCATAAATCTCTCCTGCCCATCCCATATTCCATGTGTTCATGAATAAGTTATAGATTGGAGCCTTGTACAGCCCCTGAAGAGCCGCTGCACCTATGGTGATGATAATATATGCTATCACATACCAGAATGCTGCCTTACTCACACTGCTCTTGGATTTAAAGGTAACATTTCTCTGCAAAAAGAAATTGATGACTTGTGCAATTCCCATGGTAATCTCCACCGCCAGAAAATAAGCCAGGCCGCCTCCGCTGCCGGCGCTTAGTTCTCCAGCCGCATAA
This sequence comes from Candidatus Pelethocola excrementipullorum, assembly GCA_018714325.1. Lineage (GTDB taxonomy): Bacteria > Bacillota > Clostridia > Lachnospirales > Lachnospiraceae > Novisyntrophococcus > Novisyntrophococcus excrementipullorum. The sequence goes on along the minus strand of DVNN01000077.1, from coordinate 5,821 downwards.
TTGAAGATATAAAAAGAAGATCCATCCATGTTGGAACCGATATGCTAACAGGCAACCATCACGATGACTGCTAAAACCAACACAATTGCAAATACAATCAAATATGGTATACATAGCTTGACGATATTCATCACGTCTTCCATATTGATTTCCAACATAGCTTCTCCTCCTTTTGTAAAACCAATTAAATTTATTTTTCTATGGTTACACTCTATCATGGTTCCTTAAAAATTGGGGGATTTCTGCGTAACTGGTAGGATATCCTGCGTAGTTGACATCCCTATCCACTCTTGGATTTGATTATATATTACGGTCGTCACATAAAGGATATATTGACAGTCCTCCCAGACCCCGGCCGAAGACTTCATATACTCCTGATGCATTCTGACAATCCATTCACATGCATCCCTTCCATCCCCAAGCCTTTCTATTGAATTCTGTTGATATTTTCCAACATGCTTATGAAAAGATTTGTGTAACATATGCTCATATCGTATGTGCTCGCTTAAATCATAAGAAAACTCTTCATTGTGTGGCCTTGTAAATGCATCAGCCAGGTAATGGAGCAGATTTCCTGCACGATACCACCCATACACAGAATTATGAATCTCCTTACAGCAAACCTTCTCGAAAAACTGCTTGCGGCTGGAATAATTGTGACCCTTGAATGGATTCGGTTTGGCAAAAGATAAATAGGAATAAGGATTTGCATCAGGTATCAAATTTCCCAATAGGAATGCCACTCCTTTTATCATGCCCATCTCCATGTTTTTGTTTAGATGTTTTGCCAGGTAATAATGATCTTTTGTCTCCATGCTTGTACCCTTCTATCGCTATTATAATCTATGTTTCCGTGAAACAGTCAGCATTCTTATCATGAGCATTCAAATCATGTCTCATACAACTTTTCATCTGTGAAATATTGGATGATATCATTGGCCATGTAAAGAAAAAAAGGTATGAAAGCCCAATGCTTCCATACCTTTTTTTCAATAATTTTTATGTTCGGTTTTATTCTTTTTGTTATTCCTGGTATTCATTTAATGCAATTTGATAGACTTCCCCATAAGAAATCCCGCTTTGTCTGCTGATAGAGGCGATGCTTTCGTATTCAGGGTAAACCCGTACCCTCTCACCCATTTTACAGATTTTATACTGGATCTCGCCCAGCGAAGTCTTGAGAGTCCTCAACTCACGTTTTAAGATGGACCGCTCCATCTCCATCCGTCGAATTCCAATTGTGGTGGTATTCTCAAATATAATCTGCTCCATACGCTGTATATCACCGATGGAACAGATGACATTTAACTGGTAGGCAGGCCTGTTTTTCTTCATGAAAACTGGTGTATAGTGTACATCCCTGGCGCCCGCCGCAAGTAAGTAGTCCATGGCCAGCCCCAGCGCCTCTCCGCTGCAGTCATCAATATTACACTCCAACTTACAAATCCTGTCTTTCACCGCTTCTCCTGATTGATCCTCCCGCAGCAGAATCGCACGTAGAGAACCAGTCCCTTCACGCCTATTTGCACCCAGTCCTATTTTGTCAATTGTAAATTGATTGGGAAGTTTGTCCATAGTACGAATGGCTGCTACGATTGCTGCGCCTGTTGGCGTGATAAGTGCCCCATCATGCTCCATAATATGCATTTGCAGATTATAAGCGGCAGCAATATTCATCACAGCCGGAACTGGTACCGGGAGTATCCCCTGCTCACATTGGATTGTCCCTCTTCCCTCATGCAACACGGGAACGATTACATCTGTGATATCCAAATCATCCAGACAAACGGCCACGGTTACAACGTCCATGATAGCGTTCACCATATCTGTTTCATGATAAGAAAATTTGTCCGCCGAGACTCCATGGGCCTTTGCCTCCGCTTCTAACAGAATCTTGAATACCTTTAACGCGGTTTCCTTAGCCCGTTCTGTCATATCACAGCCATCCAGATCCAATACTCCTTTGATCTTTGAACCATGCGGGAGACTTTTTAGTGCTCTGTCCAGCACCTCCTGGTCTGCTCCCAGATCCAAGAGTGCTTCCACCGTCATATCTCCGCTTATACCGGAATAACACTCCAAGTATAAAGTCCTGCTCATGATTTCTCCCCCAGTCTGTTAATCTGTGTGGCGATATAGCCGGCTCCATATCCATTATCGATATTCACCACTGCTATTCCATTTGCACAGGAATTGATCATGGTCAGCAATGCAGAAAGTCCATGCATGCTGGCTCCATAGCCGATGGAGGTAGGCACCCCAATCACTGGCTTATCCACCAGGCCTCCAAGAACGCTGGCAAGAGCTCCCTCCATTCCCGCAACAGCCACAACACAGTTAGCGCTTTGAATGGCATCCAGCTTGGAAAACAGGCGGTGAATACCGCTGACACCCACATCATAGATTCGTTCGACCTTGGCGCCGAAGTACTCCGCGGTCTGTGCTGCCTCTTCGGCCACAGGAATATCAGCTGTACCCGCGCTACATACGACGATCTTGCCAATCTGCTTCTTACCCTCTTTTTCAATCTTAATAATATGGGATAAGGGATCATACTGTGTTTCCGGGAACACCTTTCGAATGACCTCAAACTGCTCAGCGGAGGCACGGGTTCCGAAAACCTCACCCTCCTCCTCATATAACCTCTTAAAGATATTCAACAAATGGTCATCAGACTTACCGCTGCAGAAAATCACCTCCGCAAATCCAGTCCGTGCTTTTCGGTGGGTGTCCAGCTTGGCATATCCCATTTCCGCAAAGGAACCCTTCTGTAAATGCCGCTCTGCATCTTCCACCGACATCGATCCATCTTTTACCAAATTTAATATTTTTTGTATTTCCATCTTTTATCCTCTTTTTCATCATTACCTTACAGCAATTGCTTTTAAATTATACTCTACCCTTAAAATTAAGCGTTATGACAAGAAGTGTCAAGTCTTTTCGCTTATTTTATGATGATTTTTGTAAGGCTTCGACAAAAAGATACCCGGATAGGATTTAAGAATTCACTGCTGCCTCCAGTTGTTTTAAGGCTTTCTCCAACACCGATCTGGGACAGGCAATATTGATTCTTTCAAAACCTTCCCCCACTTCCCCAAACATGGCGCCGCTGTCCAGCCATAAACCGGCCTTTTGAATAATCAGATTTTCCCTCTCTTCCTCCGTCAGATTTAGCCCTCTGAAATCCATCCAGACTAAATAAGTACCCTCTGGTTCCGTGATTCTAATCTGAGGCAAATGTTCCTTTACGTAATCTTTTAAAAATTCGATATTGCCTTTGAGATATTCCATCAATTCCCTGTGCCAATTAGATCCATACTGATAGGCGGCCTGACAGGCAACAAGTCCCAGAAGATTCAACTGGCTGTATCCCGCTGTAGCTATCCTGTCTTTGAATTTTTTCCTTAATACAGGATTGACAATGAAAATGTTGGAAATCTGCAGCCCTGCCAGATTAAATGTCTTACTGGGAGAGGTGCAGGTGATGGTTCGATTCCCCAATTCTTCACTGATGCCCGCAAATACCTGATGACGGCCTGAGAATATGAAATCTCCATGGATTTCATCACTGACCACAATCACATCATGACGGATGCAGATTTCGGCCAATGATTCCAGCTCTTCTCTGGTCCAAACCCGCCCTACTGGATTGTGTGGACTGCAGAGTAGGAATAATTTAATCTGATTTTCTACCACTTTTCTTTCAAAATCCTCCAGGTCCATGTGGTATTTGCCATCACTGCCCAGAATCAGCGAGTTATTTACCACCTTCCTGTCATTATCCCTGATCACTTCCTGAAATGGATAGTAAACCGGCTGTTGGATGATCACACTATCGCCTGGTTCTGTATATGCCTGAACCGCCATGGCCAACGCAAACACCACCCCAGGTGTCTTTACCAACCACTCGCCTTCTATCTTCCACCCATGTTTTTCTTCCATCCACCCTTTCAGGGCATCCACATACGCTTCCTTTACCTCACTGTATCCAAAGATTCCATGATCTGTACACCGTCTTATGGCATCTATAATTTCCGGTGTCGTCTTAAAATCCATATCAGCAATCCAGAATGAAAGCAGATTATCCGGTTTGCTACGTTCCACTGCGAAATCATATTTTAAACAATTTGTATTTTTACGTTCGATGATTTCATCAAACTTCGAAACCTCTTGATTCATGTCATCCCTCCTGCTCTCCATGCTGTCGTCCATAGGACTCGAATACCCCTTCCAGCTCTTTTATCAGATCACCGATATCCTCGATGCCAACCGACAAACGTAAGACACAATCTGTAATCCCATTGGCCGCCAATATGTCTTTTGGCACATCGGCATGGGTCTGGGTTATGGGGTAGGTGATCAATGATTCAACCCCTCCAAGACTTTCCGCAAATTGTATCAGTCTCACGTGCTTCAGAATATGGGCGGCCAGTTCCCTGGATTCCACCTCAAAGGAAATCATGCAGCCAAAACCTCTGGACTGTCTGCAACAGACTTCATATCCAGGGTTTTCCGGAAGCCCTGGGTAGAACACCTTACAAACCCGCTCTTCTTCCTTGAGCCATTTCACGATCGCCAGAGCATTCTCCTGAGCCTGATTCATTCTAAGCCCCAAGGTCTTGATTCCGCGCAGAATCAGCCAACTATCCATGGGAGCCAGCCCTGATCCTGTTGTCTTTATGATGAATCTCAGCCTTTCCGCGATTTCTTCAGATGCGGCGACCAAAAAACCTGCCAGAGTATCATTATGCCCTCCGAGGTATTTGGTCCCACTGTGGATGACGATGTCGGCTCCCAGCAAAATCGGATTCTGAAAATACGGAGAAAGGAAGGTATTGTCCACGATAAGAAGCAAATGATGCTTATGGGCAATCTCGGCTGTCTTTTGTATATCAATAACATTCATCATGGGGTTCGTAGGTGTCTCTATTATCACAGCCTTAGTCTCGGTTGTGATAAGGGTTTCTACCGAAACCTTTGAAAGATCCTCATGCGTGAATTTAATTCCATTCTTCTTGCTGATATGGTCAAACAACCGAATACTTCCGCCATATAAATCATTAACGGCTATGATATGATCTCCCGGCTGAAACAGCTCCATCAAGGATGCTATGGCCGCCATGCCGCTTGAAAAAGCCAGCGCATCTGTTCCATGTTCCAGAGAGGCTACCACCTTTTCCAATTGTTCACGGGTGGGATTCTGCAGTCTGCTATAATCATATCCTGTGCTCTCTCCAAGCCCTTTATGTGCAAAAGTAGCCGACTGATAAATTGGAAAGCTAATGGCACCCGAACCATCACAGGAAGCATCTCTTCCATTACCATGCACGCATTTTGTCAAAAAATTATATTCCATCTGATTACTCACCTCTCTGAATGCTATCTTTCTTTTCTTTATTATATCAAACCCCCAGGTAAGGTGTTATGATGGAAAACCAATAGCTGGCTATAGGAATAACTTTCCTATGCTCAAAAAAAGCAAACAACGGGAAGTTAAGTCTGCTTTAACCTAAGATTAGAGCACCTTATCCTCATATTTTTCCAGTTCCTCTATATATTTTTTCCCCATCCTGCTTAGGGATACCTTCTTTCTCTTGATATATCCAATCCTCATCTTGTCCTTGGTATTCAGAGGAATTGCAGTATAATTATTCCCGTTCAGATCCTCACAGATAATGCCAGAGCATAAGGTATATGCATTCAGCCCCACCATCAGATTCAATAGCGTTGCCCTGTCATCCGCCTTGATGATCTTTTTGTACTCATAAGTACTCAGCACTTCCTCGGCGAAATAAAAGGAATTATTATCACCCTGTTCAAA
>DVNN01000076.1 GCA_018714325.1 Candidatus Pelethocola excrementipullorum | reverse complement strand
CACAAAGTAATCTACCTCGGCCCTGATGCCCTGCTTCTTCGCTTCGAAACGGGTATATCCCATTCCATGGGTACTTTCCCATTGCTCCGGTTTATCAAAGACCGGCTGACTGGTCGGGCACCAGACGCTGTCCTGGTCTTTGATATAGGTATAAAACCCGCTTCTGTCTGCCGGAATATGAAAGAACTTATAATGGTTAATCCGCCATATCTGGGGCGATTTATAAAAGGCCACTCCGCCGCCGGCGTGCGACATCATAACATGGAAAGTTTCATTGCTTAGATAATTCATCCATGGCGTAGGCATGTCATACCGTGAAAAATGTATTTCTCTATTCTCATCATCAAACTGATAATAGCTTGACGGCTTATCATCTATATTCATCTAGTTATCTCCTCGTAAATAGTCTTCACTGCCAATAATTCACTCCAGATATCCGGTATCTGCCGCATGTTTTCCCTCTTGTCTCATACTTCAGATTCTCTCCTCTTTCTCTCGAGAATTCAACAAAAGGCCATTCTCGGGACTCATTCAACTCTGCAGCGTCATCCTGATATAGCCTGAATGTTCCCGCGTAACGGCCAAATACGTGAATATCCATGTCAAACACCGTATCATCCCTGACCGCTGCAACTGGCTGTGCCAAGGGTATAATGGCTCCATCACCCACAAATATTGGGATTTCATTATAATCGGCACTGATTCGGAAGGTCTTCCCTCCTTCATACCTTTCTTTGGTGAAGAAGTGAAACCAGCTACCCTCCGGTAAATATACTTCTCTTTCCACCCCATCTTCTCTAGTCAGCGGGCAGACTACCATCGATTTCCCAAAATAATACTGATCTTCTATTCTCCTGACCTGCTCATCATCCGGGAACTCCAGAATCATAGAACGCACAGGCGGAATCCCATAAAGATGATACTCCAGAAAGGCACTGTACAAATACGGCAACAACTGCATCCGAAGATTCATGAAGTTTCTGCATACATCCGTATAATACCGGGCATCCATCATCTCTTCCCCTGCCAAATTCTTTTGGATGTCTACCTGTTTCCATGGCGGATTGGGTATCCGCCAGCTGTTGATTAGGGCATGGGCAGAGAACATTACCGTCTCAATTCTCCTCAGCAAGTCCTTTCCATCTGCACAATCCCTGACTTCCGGGCACCACAACAGACCGGAAAACCCAGAAGTGGTCATTCCTTTCACAAACTGCTTATGGTCATATAAATCGGAATATAATACAAAAGGATAGCTGGAAGCCAGCGCCCCCGATGATCGAATCTGGGAATAGGTTCTTTTCCCGGCACGCTTGTACACTGCATTGATTACACCTTGGTAGAAAACACCGATTCCACTGTGCATCTGCTCTCCGTCCATTCCGGAAGGGAACTGCGCTGAACTCCGATAGGACCAGTTTGACTGATTATAGTCCGAATTATCACATTCATCCAACTTAAATCCAGCAATGCCCTTCTCTACAAACTCACGATAATGGTAATCTTCGAATATTTCCCGGGCTTCCGGCAATGCGAAATCCGGAACTAGTCCATTCCATACCTCAACATCGCCACAGTACGGCATAATTTCATTATAAAATGGCGCCGTTGGATACACGAAGGCATGTTCCCACAAGTTTATCTTAATTCCCTTTTTCTGTAGTTCGGTTAACATTATTTCAGGATTTGGAAATAGATTTGACCACTTATAACTGCAAGAATAGGTGTGAGACTGCCAGCCTGGCTCTAATCCCAATACTTCAATCGGCATCTGGTCATATTGGAAAGCCTCAGCCATCTTAAGTACATCCTGCTGACTGCTGCCCCCATATGTGCGGTACCATATTCCCAGTCCCCACATTGGAGGAACACATCCGCCCCCGGAAAACAAATTATACCGTTGGACGACTTCCCGGACATTTCCTTCAAACAGGTAAACATCTACCCCTTGCACCGCTGGAACATCAATTATGACTTCTCGTTCCTCTTTAAACCTCCGCAATGAGTATAACGCCTCTTCGGAAAACTCCTCATGCTTTTTATTTTCCCTGGTCATATGGCTGGAACTTCCCCTCAAGGTATTCGTACCCATATAGAATTCAGCATACCGGTAAGTATCCACAAACAGCCCATATCCCGAGGTCGAGATGTAAAATGGCACCGGAGCATGGTTTTCCCCTGTGTCACAAGGGGGATCGGAATTAACCTTTATAAGCCGCCTGAGTCCTGCCTGATTAACGCTGAATAATTGCAGTCCAAATCCATAGATATCTTCTGTTCCCTGCATCGGGAGATTGATATGCACCCCTTGATTTCCCACTGTAAAGTGGATGTCTTCCTGTTGTATACCGGCTTTTTTACTGATTGGTAATTGCTCAATCTCTGCTTTCCTTACCGATGTTTCTTTAAAATATACCGGTGTCAGCTGTTCCGGTTTACCAATTCTAATCCTATAGATTCCTTTCGCTATACGTTCCATATGCTTCCTCTGCCTATTCCACATTATGATCTGGTGATAATATCTTCCGTTTATAGGTCATTGGAGATTCTGCATATTTCTTACGAAATGCCTTTGAAAAGCTTCTTTCGTCGCTGAATCCAACTTCCGCCGCTATATCAATAATTCTTTTATCAGTCGATATTAACAATGAAACCGCACGCTCCAGACGTATTTCATTTAAGTAATCTTTAAAATTCATTCCCGAATTCTTTTTAAAGAAACTTGAAAAATAATACGGATTCATGCACATCACATCTGCCAGAATCTTTAATGATAGATTTTCTTTATAGTTTTCATTGATATAATTTTTTGCATGCTGAATATCTTTGCTGGCATTCCGGTCCACCGAAGTCTGTATGGACTTATAACAGTTAAACACATGCTTCTTGTAAACTTCAGACATCTCGAGAAAATCATATGCTCTCCGGCCTTCCCGAAGCAGGTTTGCTGTATTGATATCCTCATGGGGAATATCCAACTTGTCCAGGCGTTTGCCTATCTCAGTAATCCCCAGACAAAAATAATAGCAGGCATCCTCTTTGCTTCCATTTGAAAGGATAGCAATCAAATCTTGATACCATTTGAACTGTTTCAGCATCTGCTCCTGTTCCTGCTGAATCATGGAATCCATCAAATTCCTCAGTGCTTCCATAAGTTCTTCTTTTGTTGCTTTGCGCGATGTTGGCGGCGTATCAACAACCAATAGTTCTTTATTCCATAACTGCATGAAGAAAAAGTATCCCGACCAGTCAAGGCACTTCTGATATACCTGCGGTATCTCACCCAATGAATTCATAACCGGACCAATAATACCCTGGATACCGTAGCCAATTGCATCATACAGGCCTTGGTTGATTTTCTTTATATGTTCCCAGACAATTCCCGTTTCACGTTCTCTGAAAACGATAAAGTTTCCTTTGCTTTTCCTAAATAACACACCCAGCTGATGTCCTTCCACATATTTTTCAATGTAACTGATAACAGAAAACTCTACTAACTTTCTCTCCTGGGATGTCTTACTCTGATAAAGAATGTTAATCAGCACCAGCGTATAATCCGTATCCTCCGAATCAATCAGCCGTCCATAAGGTTCTGCAATCCGTTGCTCTTTCAGCATATCCTCATTGCTGCCGCCCAGCTCTTCAACGCATTTTTCAATCATTCCAATCAATTCTTCTTTTATAACCGGCTTCAACAGATATCCTTGTGCACCATATTTCAATGCCGATCTCGCGTATTCAAACTCGTGAAAACCACTGATAAAAATAACCTTCGTTTCCACATCTATCAGGCGAAGTTCTTCTAATACCTCTATTCCGCTCATTTCCGGCATACTGATATCCAGCAGAGCAATATCAGCCTTCTGAGACAGGATGCCATGTAAAGCGTCCTTTCCGTTATCGTAACATCCGGCTATATGAATGCCCAACTGCCTCCATCCTATAATGTTTTTCAATCCTTTTGTGATGATTGGTTCATCATCTGCTATTATCATCTGAATCATTGTCACGTACCTCTTCTATTCCAGAAGGAATTCTGATATTAACAATCGTCCCAAGGGTTGCTAAACTTGTGATGCTGAGCCCATACCGTTCCCCATACATATAACGAATTCGATCATGGACATTCTTGATTCCGATACTTTGCCTATTATCCTTGTTAAATATTCCGATTTCATTTCCTTTCAACAATTCTTCCAGTCTTTTAACCTCTGCTTCCTCCATACCGGCTCCATTATCGATGACCGCTATATTAATATCCCCGTCCTCTTCCTCCACTTCAATCCGAATATTACCGTTCGCTTTCTTCGGCTTAATTCCATGGAGATAGGCATTCTCTACAATTGGCTGCAGAATCAATTTGGGAACCATAAGATTCGAAAGTCTGGAAATATCTATGGTCAAGGAGATCTTTTGGTTTATCCTGCAGTTTAAAAGATACACATATTTTTCTACAATGTCGGTCTCCATCCTAAGCGGCACCATATCCTTTGCATTTCCGATAATATAATGTATCTGGGCCGACAGTGCTTCAATCATCTCCGCTACCCTTTCGCCTCCATCATCGGCTGCCGTCATCCGGATAATCTCCAGCGTGTTATACAGGAAATGAGGATAGATCTGGGAACGCAGCGAGGTCAACTCTGCTTCTGTCTGTTTGACCTTTGCCACATACACCTGATTCACGTACTTTTCAAGCTCTCTTGACATCTTGTTGAAACGTTCGGATAATAATCCTACTTCATCCCCAGAGGTTACTGGTAATTGAACATTAAAGTTACCTGTCTCAATATCACTCATCTTATTCATCATCTCCCGCAGCGGTCTGCTCAATCGTTTTGAGAAGAATATGGAACTTGCCGTCAACGTAATAACACTCAAAGCCATGATAATATAAATAATCTTCTGTAGACGGCTCAGACCCGCAAAGATCTGATCGCTATCGAGTTTGACCAATGAAGTCAGATGATGGTCCGGTTCGGTATTTTGAAGCAAGATGTGGCTACTGTCATTCTTATCGCCCGCCAGTATCTCTTTAATATCCGCTCCAATCACCCTCTGATTATTGCTGTAGTAGCAGATATAATTTTCATCAAACACATATACCTTATTTGCCCGATTCGTAAAATACTCCTTATATATTTTCTCCAGACATTCGAGATTAACATCTATATATAATGTTCCTAACAAAGGTTCATTGCTGATCTTCATATTGGATAAATCGAAATAATTTCTTGCAATCGTAATCACATGTTTATTTTCACCATAGTAATAAGCATTATAATGTGTGGGCAGCAGAATCATATTCTTCGAAGTCTCCTGCTCCTGAGATAATATCATCGCCTTTTCGAATGCCGCTTCATCTTTCAGATAAGTGCTGTTGCCGCTATAATGATAATTATGTTTCTCACCATCTGCTTGATATTCTACAAAATGCACCGCATCAATGTGACCGTCCATACTCTGTATCAGACTTAGCATCCGTTGCATCTGTTCGTCTCTCATATCAGGTTTTTCCGCCAGAATGTTCTTAAGATTACTATAATTTCCATAAACATAATTACTCTGCAAATCCGAATCGCTATTATAGAAATATATCATCTTAGATATTTCATCATAGGAATCGAGCACATCACGCAGACCGATACTCATGTATTCGGTGGCTTGTTCATAATTTTTCGTAATCACTTTATGGTGTTCTTTCAACATTCCCCGGACCACCAACGTCGCCAGAATAGTCATCGGCAATAGCCCTATGCATATTATGATCAGCGTATACTTATGGTACAATGATAAACGTTTTTTCATGTGATAATTATCCTTTTATCGCTCCAGCCGCGATCCCCTTGATAAAATGCTTCTGAAGACATATGAATACAATCAGGATGGGAATGATTGCACAGGTTGTTCCGGAAAATACCACATCCCATCTGCTGGTATACTGGTCTACAAAAGAGAATATCTCAACATTAATCGTACTCCCGGTTTCACTGCTGAGAACCAGGCTTGGCATCAGGTAATCATTCCAGATCGATAAGCTGTTGATGATAATCATGCTGGAGGTACATGGCTTCAATAGCGGGAACACAATCTTCCAGAAAATCCTCATTTTCCCATATCCGTCAATTGCCGCCGATTCTTCTAGTTCCTTTGGTACTCCCCGAATAAAACTACAATACAGTAACACACCAAAACTGGCTGTGCTGGCTATATAGATTACAACAGGGGCCGCCATCGTTCCAAAGATTCCAAATGTCTTCAGTTCCTTAAACAAAGGCACCATATAGACCTGAAAGGGAATCATCATTCCTGCAATAAATAACGAATAAATCAAGTTAGTCGCTTTTGACCTTTTACGTTCAATACCATAGGCTGCCATCGGTATGATCAGAATAATAAGAACAATGGACACTACTGTGATTATTATACTATTTTTCATCGCCTGTATGAAGTTAGTCTCCTGAAATAAGTATGTAAAATTATCCCAATTGAGGCTTGATGGCAGAGCCATCGGGGATTTTAGTATTTCGCCATTTGTTTTAAATGAAGACATAAATGCATAAAATACCGGAAACAGAAATAGAAACGCCAGCATCGCTGTGATAATGGTATTGACCACACTTCCTATCCGTTGTTTCTTCCTTTTCATCACATCTCCACCTCCCTGCTTCTCAGAGCTTTCGATTGAATTTGATTAAAGACCAGAATAAATATAAATAAGATAATGCTGGCTGCGGTTCCCAAGCCCTGCCGCGATTCTCCAAAGGCTACTTTAAAGATATAATAGGTCATCGTCTCGGTTGAAAATCCGGGTCCACCGCTGGTCATTACGGAGATCTGATCAAAAACCTTCATCCCATTAATCAATGCAAGTGTCATATTGATTGTAATCGAGCCTGCGAGCATCGGAAAAGTCACCCTCCAGAATTTCTTCCAGCTGGTAGCTCCGTCCATTTCTGCTGCTTCCATCAATTCTTCTGGCACCGACTGGAGACCAGCAAGATAAATAATCATATAATATCCGACTCCCTGCCATAATACCGTTAAGATTACCGATGCCAACGCCGTTCGCGGATTTCCCAACCAGTCGTTCTTCAGCTGGTCCAGTCCGATTGCCGACAGAATGTGATTGAATACCCCAAAGTTTGTATTGTACATGATTTTCCAGATGAATCCAGATACGATACCACTGATTAAAACTGGTATATAAAAGGCACTGCGAAAAAAGCCTTTGCATATCTTGATTCGGTCAACCAATATGGCTAAGATTAATGCTATGATATTACTTCCAAGTGCAACGGCGATTGCAACGATAAAGGTCCGGATCATCGCACCGATAAATCTGGTATTTGATGGGTTCAATAGTTCCTTATAATTTGCAAGTCCCACGAAATTCATCGCCTTATCAAGTCCATTCCATGAAGTAAAACTGTAATAAGTACTGCTGACAGCCGGAATGATCAGAAATAACAGGTAAAAGATTAAAGCAGGGGCAATAAATATCACCGTCCAATAATCAAAACGCATCTTTTTCTTCGTTTTCATGTTTTTCCTTTCTGTGTCAATTAGGATAACTATGGTATATGGATATTTTAAAGGGCGGGTTGCTGCAAAGAGTTCATCCCTGCAGCAGCCCGCCCGGACTCAGGCAGTTATTGATTTTGTGCCTCTACACATTTATCCCACTCTTTATCCATTGATTCCAATGCTTCTTCCTGTGATATTTCACCCATTAATAAGTTCTGTACTGTTTTATAGGCAAAATCCCGGAAACCGTCTGGTGTATCAATATCTCCCAGCTGAACTGTAGACTTTGTTGTATCATCGCTGAGGAACTTGTTCATCAGATCCTCCTGTACAGCGGTAGCCTCATAGGTAATATCCTCTTTCGTCGCAGGCAAGGTGTTGGTCGCCTTTAAAACCTCGGAATAATTATCCTTAGAATAATAGAATTCCAAAAACTCCTGGGCTACCTGGTATTTTGCCTCGTCCTCTTTACAGTTCTCAGAGATGGACCAGCCGGAACCCACATCATTGAACGCATATCGTTCTCCAGCATCATTTGGAACGAAGAACCAGCCGGCTTCAAAGTTCGGATCGGCCTCCTCGATCTGTGGCAACATCCACGGTCCTGTAAAGCACATAGCGGCCGTTCCTGATGTGAGGATTGCTGGTGTCTGGCTGTCGGCCGTGCTCATAAAACCATCCTGCACATAGCCCTTATCGAATAGTTCCTGAATATGACTCATCATGGTTACAGCATCCTCATCCGTCCAGGATGCATTCTTTTCTGTTCTCTGCTTTTCCCAGTCGGGATTCTTTCCTGTCAAATCGGTTCTCATGAAGTGGTTTACCCAGAAAGCCATGTGCCACAAATCGCCTCCACATACCAGCAGCGGATCGACTCCAGATTCCTTGATTTTCTCACAAATATCCAGAAAATCCTGATATGTTTCCGGTTCCTGAATCCCTAAATCACGAAAGATTTTTTTATTATATATCACCCCTTGCGTTTGTCTGATTGTCGGCACGATAAAGGTCTTTCCGTTATACTGAATTGGATTTTCCACCAGCTCAGAGATACTTTCCGGCATCTGAGCCAGAATTCCGGAATCGGAAAAGGCATTCGGATCCTTAATTTCTACAACATCCCCAAATTCACCCACAGCTTGCTTCGTCTTGAGATAGTCAAGATACATACCCGATCCCGATTTTTCTATCTTGATCTCTGCATTTTCATTGGCTTCCATAAACTTTTTGGCGGTTTCCTCCACCGCTTTTTTCCAGTTTGGATCGCCGCCGTTGATCATTACGGTCAGCTGGGTCTTCCCCCCATCCGATTCGGACCCGGTTGACTCTCCCTTTTTGGTACCGCATCCTCCGGCCAGGCTGACAACTACAACAGAGGCAAGCAGGATACTAAGTATTCGTTTTTTCATTGTAACACTTCTCCCTTCAGGTAATTTCTGATTAGAATATAACATAGAAGATAAATTCCGGAACCGGCCTTTTTTAAGATTATAGGTCATTTTTTATAGATTTATCACGAAAAGGCCAAATACGCAACAATGGATTTCCCTTTATCCCATTGGTCTATTTGACAGTATTCACTCTTAATGATATTCTACTAATACAGAAATTAAAGGAGGGCTGGAAATATATGCTGAATCCTATCGTTATCGTTGCATAGCAAAGGCTATTGCAACTTAAATAAAAATTAATATGGCCTTTGCTATTCCTAATGCAGAATTTTTAGTATAGGAGAGCAATATGAGCTATAAAAAGGCAACCAATATCTTACCCACAGACTTATTGGAAAAGGTACAAGAATATATTGATGGGGAATGCATCTACATTCCTAGAATATCAAATAATAAAAAAGAGTGGGGAGCCATGACTTCAACCCGTGAAGAACTGGCGATTCGGAACAATCAGATTTATAACGATTATCTGAAGGGAATTACCCCAAATGATTTAGCCCAAAAATATTTTCTATCTTTAAAAAGTATCCAAAGGGTTATTGGGAAGCAAAAAAAGAATGATATTGAATAATATGATAAGCCAATACGGATTGATTCTGTATTGGCTTATCTTCTTTTGCCAAAAGAGTATGAGGTTTGGATTGATCGTATAACATGCTACAATTTATATCATAAAATTCTAAGATTAAGGAGGTTTCATTTTGAAAAAACTTTGTGATTATCCACCATTTTTAACTTTCCTCTTATCATAAAAGGAAAGGAATCTTATAGAAATGCAAAAAGTCATATGGGAATTGCAATATCATTCCCTTTTACCTGTATCAAAATACTGCAAAAAATGTGGCAAAACAACAGAGTACGCCAGCTCTGGGCAATTTAGAATCAATGCCCAAAGAAAGTATTTAGATATATGGTTAATCTACAAATGCATCAATTGTAATACGACATGGAATGTAACTATTTTTTCCAGAATTAATCCGAAATCATTAAGCCAAAAGTTATTAGACCAGTTCCATAATAATGATGAAGCACTTGCCGATTACTATGCTATGGACATTGAAAATTTACAGCGAAACCACTGTGAAATTGGGTTGCCTGATTATACCGTAACTGGCGATAGCATTCCGTATAATGAGACGGTGGAATTACATATTAAGACGAAATATCAATCTCCAATCAAGGTATCCACTATTATACGCAATAAATTGCAAATATCGCAAAAGACTTACGCTAATATGATTGCCGAGGGTTTGATTAAAAGTACATCAGTACACGACCTGAGAAAATGCAAATTACTCGATGGAATTGTACTGAACATTAATATGAGGAAAGAAATAGCGCCATTTTAAATTCATCATAGGAAACTTCGTCTAGGTCTTCTCAACTAGCAAAAAAACAGTGCAGGATTGTGAAAAATCCTGCACTGTTTTTTGCTAACTTATTTTAAGCGTTTGCTAATATCAGATGCACTATATAAAACATCCGTTACAACCACACAATCATCTTTAATGACATAAAACACTGAATAGTTATCAACCGAAATTTTTCTAAGCTCTTTTGTGCACTCTAATTTTATATCTATAATCTTGAAACGCTCTGGAAAAAATTCTAGTTTTAAGATTTCATCCGCAATTCTGTTATACTGTCCAATCGCATTCTCTGGTGCTGATAAATTAATCGCTATATAATTATAAAGTTTCTCCATATCTAGTAGCGCTTCATCTGTAATTTGTACAACATAATGCTTCATAATCAAAGTTTCTCCCTAAACTTTGCAAATGCCTTTGCAGCATCTTGCATTTTTCCAGTTTCTATGTCAGCATAACCTTTTTCCAGCTTTTTGCGGAGTTCGTTTGAATCCATCGAGTCTGCATTAATAGATTCTGGAACTTTCGGCAAAGTGACCGCAAATGGAATACCACCAACCATAGAAATTTGCTTAAGATAAATATCTATTGCCGTCGACATCGGTATCCCTAGTTGAGATAATACATCTTCTGCACGTTGTTTTACAGCTGGATTTACTCTCAAGTTTAATGTTGTGGTTTTTTCCATGAACACCACCTCCTTTTATTACATTGTAACGCTTATGTCGTTACAATTCAAGCATTTTTATTTACTCTTCAATAATATTATGACAAATCAACTTTCATTTACTATATTCTATCGCAGGGCAGTGGTTGCAATCTCTTTCCTATTCACTTCGGAGTGCTTCAACCGGATCTTTCCGTGCGGCAGCAGAAGCCGGGAACAAGCCGGAAATAAAGGCCAGTAACATACTGATACCGATAAGGATCAAGGCTGCATTCACCGGAAGCTGAGCAATATTTTGGATTCCCAGCCTATCATAGACGATGATATTTGCGATAATACTAATCAGGTATGTTACCGTAACGCCCAGCAGTCCAGCGACAAAACCGATGATTAACGTTTCCGCATTGAACACACGCCGGACATCTCGTTTGCTGGCCCCGATTGCCCGCAGGATACCAATCTCTTTCTTTCGCTCCAGTACCGAAATATAAGTGATGACGCCTATCATAATCGAGGAAACAATCAGGGAGATTCCGACAAAGGCGATCAGCGCATAGCTGATGGTATCAACAATATCAGTCACCGATGACATCATGGTGCCAACCAGATCGGTATAATTGATGATTTTCTCCTCGTCACCGGATTCTTCCATCTGTTTGTTATAATCCTGCAAAAAGTCTTCCACTTTGGACTTGGCATTAAAATTTTTCGGATATAGATTAATTTGCAATGGATTATCAGTAGTTGCATATCCCAGCTTCTTCAGATTGTTCTCATAAGTGCTGTCTTCCTGTTTCATCATGGTGGTCATCAGTTCTAAAATCTCGTCTTCCGACATTTTCACCTGAAAGGCAGCGGCAAAAGCATTCTGATCAATCCCGATTGCTTCTTGTAACTGCTCCGGTAATTGCTGCATGGCCGCTTCCATCTGACTCTGAATCTGAGTCTGCAACTGTCCCCCAAGTTTGCTCATCTGACTTTCCAGTGCACTTTGAATCTGGGTTTGCAGCTGACTTACCAACTGCGTCTGCAGCTTTGTGATCTGGCTCTGCATTTGGTTCTGGATCTGACTCTGCATCGAAGATATTACCTGTTCCATGTACGTCTGCATCGTCGTTTGCAGATACTGTCCGATGACTTCATTGACCTGGCTCTCAATCTGAGAGACATCAACCAGTTGTCCGATTTGTCCGATAATCTGCGCCTGAACCTCTGGTCTGTTCAGATATTCCTGGAGATTAGCAGCAATTTGATCCGGATCCACGATTCCCTGGGCAATCTGATCGGCCAGAAAGTCTTGGAGCACCTGGATCATAATCGCATTTAACTCATCTGCAGGAATATTAATCACGCCGGCCAGAGAAGCGGTCAGCTCACTCATGTCAAACTCCGGTAACTCCATGTCTGACATATCGATGGATAAGCCTTCCATACCAGATAAATCAAGTCCTGATAAATCCATCCCAGACAAGTCCATGCCGGATAAATCAAAATCTGATAAATCCATCCCAGACATATTGCCTAAACCTGAAAAGTCAAGGTTGATTTTTGATTCATCAATGGTAAAGGCATCCTTAATCTTATCTTCATCAATTGAAATTAACTCGGCAAAATCAAAGTCCGCTTTTGCATTCTCTTCTTTTTCTTCCGCAAAAGTCTTAGCGCTTAAAACATTTACCGTCGGATTTTGAAGCTGCTGCTTGACAATATCCTCGTTCCTGGCTTCTTCCATCAGATGTGGAACTAATTCCGAGGAATAGTTGATGCCCGAGGACAGGGAGGTCGCCGTGGCATCGGGATCAGCCTGAACCACTCCAACAATCTTTAGATCTATTCCTTCTGCAACGACTTTTTTCATATATTCATCATTGTCTGAACGATCAACCCATAGATTGTAATTTTCATCGTATTGATAACGCTTGGAGGCACTGACAACCTTAAACTTCGCTGCCATCAAGTCCTCATATGTCAGATCAATTTCCTTATTCTCAAGCTTCGCCTCTTCATCAGGATTGCTGAGCAGGGAATTTAGCATATCTTTCAATTCGCCCCGTTCTCTGAGGCCCATTGCATAAAGCACATAGTCTGAAATACTGCCATCCGGCATCAACACCAGAACTGTTTCATCATAACTTGCCGGCCAGCGCCCTGCCTTAATCTCATACTGGTAATCGTACATCTCGCTGGCACCAGGTAATTCGTGAAAGACATTCATACCTGAGTAGCTGCCTCCGCCGAATAGGGAAGTCATCGCACTGTTGGCACCAATGCCATAACTGCTAAGTAGGGCATCGGGACTTACCTGATCAACCCCCTCCTCGGTTTCACTTAAGTAAATCTGGGGAGTGACATCATAAATATACTGAATCGACTTGACATAAGGATCGATTCTTTTCTGGTTCTTCTCAATATAGGTATTTAAGGATTTCAAATCATTCTTGTTCTGGCTCTGAAAAAGACTCTCAACGAGCTTTCGTTCTTCAACCCTTCCGGTCTTCTGATTCTTACTCTCCTGATCTTTGTCATCGTCTTCTTCATCAGCATCCCCTCCAAAACTGGCAAACAGGCTGTTAAAATCAATCCCAGACTGTTGAATGGTCAGCGGATAGATGCTCATCGTCTCCTCTTCAATATTCTGAATATAAGCATTGATGCCACTGGCCAGGGCTAAAATGGCAGCAATACCGATAATTCCAATTGAACCGGCCAAAGACACCACGAAGGTGCGGCCCTTCTTTGTCATCAGATTACTAAGTGACAGTGAAATAGCAGTAAAAAGTGACATGCTTACCTTGCGGGGAGGGGCACCGGTATACTGTTCTTCCTCCTCGGGATCCAGCGGATTGGTATCGTCAACCAACTGTCCATCCTGCAACCGAATAATACGGTTGGCATACTCATCGGCCAGTTCCGGATTATGGGTTACCATAATAACCAGCCGGTCCTTTGCGATTTGACGTAAAAGCTCCATAACCTGCTTACTGGTTTTGGTATCCAGCGCTCCGGTTGGCTCATCAGCCAATAAAATCTCAGGATCATTAATCAATGCCCGGGCAATCGCCACTCGTTGCATTTGCCCACCGCTCAGCTGGTTCGGCAATTTTCTGATATGCTCGCCCAGACCCACATCACTCAGAGCTTTCGTAGCTCGCTTTTTACGCTCTGCGGATGAGACACCGCTGAGGGTTAGCGCTAACTCCACATTAGCTAAAATTGACTGATGCGGAATCAAGTTATAACTTTGAAAGACAAAGCCGATACGATTGTTCCGATAGGTGTCCCAATCACTTGATTTGTATTTTTTTGTTGATATTCCATCGATTTCCAAATCCCCGGAATCGTAGTGGTCAAGTCCGCCGATGATATTCAGCATCGTTGTTTTTCCTGACCCCGAAGGTCCTAAAATAGCCGCAAACTCATTGTCTCGAAAGGCTAATGAAACCCCTTCCAGGGCTGTCTGGGTAAAGCCTATGGTTTTATATGATTTTCGTATTTCTGTTAATTTCAACATAAAGTTTTATACTCCCATACTGCGAAATTGGTTCGCACTGTCATCTACTATCAATTTATTATTTCTTTTACTTTACCTATTATCCGCTCATCAAACAAATCATCCTCTACAAGTATGTTATTTAACGTTCTAACATATATTTCTGTATTTCTTCTGAAATCAACTTCCTTACTTTTGTATTTGGATATTCCCGATATTCCCCAGCAACAAACAGTGGCTTCATATCTTCGCAAATTTTATCTTTATTCTTTTTTAAGAACACCTGTAGATCTTTATCTTCTGCAAATATTTTATAGGAAACTCTGCCCTTGTTGTTCTTTATCTCATAAATACCACATCCTCTTTTCATAGTAAAGTCTGCGGTTCTTAAGTACAACATGGCATTTTCCAAAGACTTAAAAGGGAAATTCCATCTTTGCAACCCTCTGTGTTTATCGTGTTCAATGCAGATACAACGTCCGCAAGTTCCACAAATATATTGTGTATGATTTCCTAAACACTCCTGAGGATTGAGCAACGGAGTAATTCTATATTCACTTACGTAACATTCCTCGCACATTTTCTTAGATCCTCCCAGTAATTTCAGAGTCATATCAGCATTATAACACCCCCCATATCACTATGATATTAAAATTTGATAAAATATTTGCCAGCTTTCAACCGTTCATGGGTTTCATATCCCAATATGCCATTTCCTCTCACACCGTCCCCTCCTGGATTGATGCCGTTTACCCTCCTCTGTTTTCGAAAAAAAATAGCGTAGACCCATATCTGGATTTACGCTTACTACTACTTAACTGATTGCTATAACAAATAAGGTGGATAGAAGAAAAGTGGCAAAAACTGTGTTTAAGCCACTTTCCTACATTTTGAATGTTATAACACTCGTCAGTTCTTTAAAGGATTGACACAAAAAGTGTTAATTTTCAATATTCTCAAAATAATGTTTATCGAGTCCGGATTTTGCCAATACTGCTTTCACTTTATCTCTTGTTTCCGTATCCAGTTCCGGACGATTATCGTCGTATTCTTTCAGAAGTCTATCAATTTCTTTATCTATGCTCTTCTTAAAATAAGACGGGTCCTTTGCGTTTCGTTCACCGATATGGGGGGAATACAAATCCATATAGTTTTCCAACGTAGAATCTGATGTGACAAAACTGCCGTCATGTCCGATTTCCTTGATTTCATCCAGATTCAGAGTCTCCTCATTCACCTCGATCGGTGTGAAGGAAGACTTTACCTGGCGAATGATTTCAAAATCTATGATCATCTTTTCAAAGGAAGTGGAATTAACGCTATCCATGACACCGCCGGCTTCCATGACCAGGTTGATACCATGGCGGTATGCTGAAGAAAATGTCAGCATGGATTCGTATCCCGCCTGACAGTTAATGACCGGTGCATCGGTCTGACATCCGCCGCCTCTGGAAGGCAATCCATAAAATTTGGCCAGACTCGCTCCAAAGCCCTGCATAAGAGTTCCCTCAGGGGCAGCACAAGCAAATGTAATGCCACCTCTCATGTCTGCGGCTGTTGACTGAACTCCAAAAACAACCGGTGTTCCGGGACGAATCATCTGCGCCAGCACAATGCCGGCAAGAGTTTCTGCGGTTCCGCTGGCGAGGGTTCCTGCCATGGTAATTGAACTTGTTGCACCCAGCATTGCGGCAGGACAGATGATGGAAGGCTGACCATACTCAGCGAGCAACATCAGGCAATCCAGCATTCTCTCATCCAAAGACAGCGGGGAAACTGTATTGATCAAGGCGATCATTCTTGGTTTTTCAATCATGGCTTCTTTGCCGTTAAAGAGTTCACAGCTAGCTTCAAACATCAGCTCCATCTCCTCTTTAAAGCCCGTGGGCAGCATAATTGCCTTATCGGAGTACATCAGTGTAGCGTAGAACATCTGCATCGCCCCAGTGTCTTCCGGTATATCACCAGGCTGGATCATGATACCACCGTTAATAGAATAATTTTCCTCTGCATGAACAAGTTTTAAACATTTAATATAATCTTCCATGGTTCCGCGACGGCGCTGGCCATCCCAATCATCGATAAACGCACATCCGTAGGTCGGGGCAGGATTGATATGATCCCCTCCTATCACCATATCATATTTGGGGTTTCTCGCATAAATTGTGAATGACTCCGGAGCCATCCTTACCCAGTGCATGACCTGCTCTTCTGTAAAATATGCGGTTTTATCTTCCACCTTAATGCCATTTTCTTTGAGAATTTCAATTGCTTTTGCATTATGAATATTAACACCTACATCACGCATGATTTCCATAGCCGCATCATGTATCATCTGTTCTCTTAACATAGAATTCCCTCCCGGATTCAAACGGGAAACAAGCTATCCCGTAATATATTTTATAAATATCTAATATCTATCTAATATCTATCTGTTTCTTATACCCAGTTTTAATACATCACGAAGGTAACGAACACTTTCTTCACAGGCCTTAAGTTCTCTGGCTCTTGCTTCTTCGATAGGCTCGCTCAGACTCTTGAAGGCAATCTCATTTTCAAAGATAATCTTGTCCATGGGGGATTTCTCACGGATCTGCGCAAGCATCTTGGGACAGTCCATAGATCCTTGACCATGTGCGGAACCGATGTTATGTACACCCAGAGGATCTACGACGATAGTGTCATCACTGAAATGGCAGCAGTATGCTTTTGGAAGCATACGTTCCATGGCATAATAGGGATTTTCGATAACTTGAAGCGGATTCATCGTATCTACACAGGTACCAATCAATGGATGATTTAACTTATCGACAATCCATAAGATCTCATCGGCAAAAGTATCCGTATGATTCTCGATTGCAATCTGCATCCCAAACTCTTCAATCATGGGAATCGCCGCCTTAAACTCATCATATCTGTCAGCCATTTGACGCATAACATCCGGATGCATACAGGATCCGTAGAGTTCTCTGGGACGAAAAATATCCAGACTGAACTTTACCAATTCAGCATCCAGATCATGTCCGATCTGCAGTGCTTCCTTTATCGT
>DVNN01000004.1 GCA_018714325.1 Candidatus Pelethocola excrementipullorum | reverse complement strand
TCATTAGCTTTTCTGCACCAACTTATGACCTGTATAGACGCACATAATCCAGCCCATTAAGGCAACTATGCACCATCTACCATGTGCCCGGATTAACTTCCTATTTGGTATCATCATTGGTTCCTTTCATTAATTGATTCATTGTAAATTATGCAAATATTTTTATAATTGGATATGCAATGAGTATAACATGTAATTAATTTCTTTGCACTTAAAACACTCTTATGGAAAATAAAAAGACCCTGAACAGAACCACCCCCTAAAGTTAGATTTTACTTCTAACTTTAGGGGCAATTCAATTCAAAAGTCTTTTTAATTGATCCTATCTACAATCCTAATCATAAGATTTTATGATATTGATCAGATTCTCTGCATTATTATCACTGTTTACCCCTAGTTTTCTCAGATCTTCCGTAACATCCACAGGCAGATCGCTTCCATCCTTGTTTTCATTTAAAAGTCCACCCATAACAATATGTACTTTCAAATCATTTTTGTCCAAGGCTGCCTGCAATTCTTTCGCAAAACTTAAGGCAATCCCATTAAAGGTACTAATTAGAACAACGGTACTTTCGGTCTCTACCACGGTATCCACGATCTCTGAAACCGGCACACTGGATCCCAGATCAAACACATTTGCATTTGCTCTCAACAGTACACTTTTCACAATTTCTTTTCCAAATTCGTGAACGTCGGTTGAACCCACGATGACGTTATATCCCTTTAAAGAATCTGAAATATTTTCGATTTTATCACTGATATCGCTTTGTTTTTTGTTGATGGTTGAGACAATATCTGTGGGGCGGACTGGGATTCTATGACGCATCGCGTATTTATCCGCCTGTCCTACACCGAACTTTTCTTCCAGCTGCTCCGGTCCTATGGCCTTTAATGCGCCCAGAATCTCTCCGGGATGCTGAAGATCCACGCCCAGGTCATCCAGACCATTGAGCACACGCTCATAGAAGATTCTTCCGCAGGTAACCAGAATATTCTTATCTGCTTCAATCTTATCCCAGTTAATATAATCCGCATAAAAACCAGCCTTTTCAATCATGATATCAACGGTCATATGGCCCTGAATAATCTCATCTGCCGAAGGAATTCTGGCTGCCTCCGTCACCGGAATTACGGTTACGGCATGTCCGCTTGGACAGTGATTCTGGCCAATGATATCACCATTTACAAAGGAAGCAAGGGCTCCGAAGTTTCTATCATAATCAAATCCAAAGTCAATGGTATTTCCATAAATCATGGAACCCGGAGTCTTGGTCTTGTTGATTTCCCACATGGCCTGCTCAAAGGTCATTCTTAACATCGGATTGCTGAAGAGATTACCGAAGCAATGGCACATACCGCCGCCCAGCAAGTCTTCTACTATGTAACGCTCCAGCATACACCACCCAACCAGGTTGGCCAGGTCATGGAACTGAGCCCCGAAGCCATCATCCACGTTGGAATGAATAATCGTTCCCTGATCCCGGTATTTTCCCATGACTCCGATGGCCTTCATCATATCGATGACACGCTCTTCTTCCATATCGATTCCCGGATACTCATAGGTATAATACTGGGAGATATTACCCATTGTGGTAACACCGGCATTCAATGCACACACCGCGTTCTCCACAGAATTCAAGGATGCGATCATATGATCCCCAAGATGTGGCTGAACTGGCACAATCTGTCCTATTCTTGCCCACTCTTCCGGACTTTGGAAGGTAAGGCCGGTTCCCACCGGAAGGATGTGTCTCAAATGTTCCGGAACACCCATCACCCAGTCAAGACAATACCCAAAACGATCTACATAGCTGCCCCTCTTCTTTAGTTCCTCATAGATGTATTCCGTTCCTTTTGCTGTGAAATCCCAGGAATTCCAACCAATATGGGTGTGTTTCATAATATGGCCCTTGGCAGCCATTTTCTTTTTGTATTCCGCCTCAGACTTCACGCCAAATTCTTTCATAAATAGGGTTTCCCCTATGTTTACCGTCTTCGCGATCTTATCGATATCACTTCTGATTGACGCCATATCAGGTAGATTTTTATATTCAAAACGCTTTTTCATTTTAATTTCCATTATAGTATCCTCCGTCGTATCCTTTGCCCAAGATACCATTTTCCATGACAGCGAATGCCAGCTTTTTGTCCTGTCCGCTCAACAGTCCTACAGCATATAAAATATAGTCATAGTCCACATAGAACTTGCTTTCTTTTGGCAAAAGTACATTACTATCTGTTCCTTCTTTACGCAGTACCTCTTTTAAAATGGAGATTGGATCCCTGCTGTTTACTATCTGTCCCCCTGTTCCCAGGACATAATGTATTTCCGTCAGATTTTTACCAACCTGCATTCTGTTGCAATTACTACTGTGAATGAACTCCCATTTTCCGGCATGCCGCCTGGCCGCTGCTCCCGCGGCGTAGGCTGCGATATTTTGATCGATTTGAAGTTCTAATTCAGAATCCGGTAAAAAATCGATATCTTTCACTCTGTGCTGGATGGATTCCTGAAGCTGTTCTTCGGAAATGCCGATGCTCTCAGCCATCGCGTCGATTCCCGCATCCTGAACCAAGGTATCCGAGGATTCTCTCATCCCCAAATCGCCTTCCACAGTCCGCTTGGCATAGGGCTCCTGAGCACCTACAATACGGGCGCCTTCACCTGCCACCTGCTCTGCATAGGAATGAATATCGGTGGTCGCACCTCCAACATCCACGATCATCAGATTTCCATGCCCTTTTTGTCCCTCATACCCCAAGGAGAACAACTTGCCGGCTTCCAGCACCGCTGCCGGTGTGGGGATGATATCCCCTACAATCTCCTGCACCTTAGCCAGGCCTTTCATATTCACAATTCTCTTCATGAACAGATTCCTGATAATCTCTTCCCCTGCCCTTGTCTCTAACTGACCCACCTGGGGAATGATATTGGGAATCAGAAAGCACTCCTTGTTTCCCCGAACCATAATAGAACGAATTTCCTGGCTGACAGCACTATTTCCACCATAAATAATCGGACATTGAATCTTACTTTTCGCCAACATCTGGGCATTATGAATCAAGGTGGTTCTGTTCCCATTCTCATAACCACCGCAAAATAATAGCATTTCTGCCGGAACCGATTCTAATGTTTCAACATCGTTCCCGGTTAACCTTCCCGACGCAACATGGACAATCTTAGCCCCCGCTCCAAAGGCAACATTTTTACCAGCCGAAATGCTCAGATTTTCCGTCAGCCCTACAACAGCAATTCTAAGTCCTCCCGCGGCACTGCTGGAAGCATGGATCTGAGCCTCCTCAAATGCTTTGTCGCCGATGATTTCCCGAACCTCGTCAAAGCACTGATCTAACGCTATGCCCGCATCCGTATGTACAGTGGATGGATGTTTGGTTGTAAAGATAACCTTTTCAATCTCCGTGTTAACTACAGCAGCTTTTGTAAATGTACTTCCAAAATCGATCAGTACAATATACTGCATAACAGCCTCCTATCTTCACATCTTCTTATACTGCTCGATATCTGACATCAAATGCTCATATGCTATTTTCTTTGCCTTCTCCGCTTCTTTATTTTTAATCGCCTTAAATAATTTCTCATGTTGAGAGATGCAATTATCCATAAAGCCTGCTGCATCATGGAGAATCAGCTTTCTGATAATCTTCTGATTAAAGGTCTCATAAGAAGCCGACAATGCACTGATGATTAACTGATTATGGGAAGCCATTCGGATACGCAGATGAAAAACATAATTAAATTCTTCAATGGCACCCGGTATGTCCTTGTTAATCTCACATTGCAACATATATTTTTCTATCTCTTTTAATTGTTCGTCTGTTGCCCTCTGTGCCGCCAGATATGCTGCTTCAGAATCCAATATACTGACAAACTCTATGAGTTCATTATATTGAGATAATTCCAATGAAGCGCTGAAGCTTCCATTGATTGCAACATCGTCTTTTTCTTTCACAAAGGTTCCCTGCTTCGAACGTGAGATGTATCCTTGTATTTCCAGGATTTTATATGCCTCTCTTAAGGTTCCCCTTGAAACGTTCAGCTGTTTGCATAAATCGTTCTCATTGGGAAATGCATGCCCTGCTCTTAGCTGCCCTATAATAATCATGTTTTTTAATTCTTCTGCCAGATAATCTGCGTGACTTTTTCTTTCTTCTACTGCAATTTTATGAAACGGATTGTACTCTTTCACTTTTAAAAACCCCTTTTCAATATTATTCGAACTATATTGGTAACCATTTTGTATCCTCGTGGTTACCTAAATTATAGTCTTCATTATATCAAAAACTATAGAGTAAATCCATATCCGATTGGATCCTGCTTGTCCAGCACCAAATGATTGAATCCAGTGATATAGGCACTTCCTGTGATTTCCGGAATAACTGCCTGATACTCTCCGACCCGACATTCCTCCATCGCCTTAGCTGAAAACTTGGTTCTTAACACACTTTCGTATACAAATTTTTCCCCAAGCGCCAATTCATTTCTCGCATATAAAGTGGCTACTTTTGCACAGGTACCTGTACCACAGGGAGAACGGTCAACCTCTCCTTCTCCTAAAACAACCACGTTTTGCATATCAACCTTGGGACTCTTGGCTTCTCCAAATATTTCAACCAGATCAACAGTATGAATCGGCAACTGTGGATGCTGGATTTCTATCTGCTCGTTGATACACTTCAAAAGCTTCAAGGCCTTCGGGACGATATCTTTTAGATTTTCTGGCTCAATCTCAACCTGAAGTTCGGTATTTTTCACAATGGCAAAGAAATTACCACCAAAAGAGATATCACAGGTAATGGTGCCCAGTTCAGGAACCTGAACTTTGACATCTTTTTTATACAAGAAGGCAGGGACATTCTGAAAGGAAACACTTTTCGCCCGTCCCTCTTCCACCTCCACCCGGACGCTGATTAATCCGGCCGGTGATTCCAGGACGATATCGGTATAAGGTTCTTTCACTTCTACCATGTTAGTCTCTACCAAAGCGGTGGCAACCCCAATGGTTCCATGACCACACATATTCAGGCACCCCACACCATCGATAAAGATCATACCGTAGTCTGCTTTTTCATCGATGGGCTCTGTCAAAACCGCACCAAACATATCAGCATGTCCTCTTGGTTCATGCATTGCCATGACACGGATGCCGTCGCAATGCTTCATAAAGTACTCTTTCTTCTCCATCATGGTCTTTCCACGCAGCACCGGGATGCCTCCCACGATAATTCGTGTTGCCTGCCCAACCGTATGAGTATCAATGATATGTATACTCTTCTCAAAATTCATCTTACTTTCTTCTCTCCTTTTTGGGTCGTCCGTCTTAAGATAATTCTTTCGTACGATCGAAAGCCGCCTTCACTGCATCCATCAGAATTCCGGTAAAACCAGATTCATTGAGCACGGCCACACCTTCGATGGTAACACCTGCCGGAGATGTCATCTTATCGACTCTCTCAAAAGGATGCTCACCAGTCTTATTCAGCATAATTCCGGATCCGATGATATTTTCCAGTACCATATTCCGGGAATCGTATCTGGAAAAGCCACACTGAACACCCGCATCGATTAAACCAGAGATACAGTGCATAACGTAAGCCGGTCCTGCACAGCTAAATGCTGTAAATGCATCAAACTGGGATTCACTGATAAACATGGTCTGACCCAATGCATTGAACATGGTCTCCAGATCTGCCTGATCCTCTTTCCTCACCTTCGGGCTTGTACATACACCTGAATATCCATGTTTTGCTTCGATCAAGACATTTGGCATAACTCTTGCGATGCGGCTGTCTTCACCAATCACGCCTAACATCTTATCCAGAGTAACCCCTGCACAGATGGAGATAATCAAGGCATTTTCGCCTCCCTCTTCTTTAATCTGAGCAAGCACCTGATCTGCATCCTGAGGACGGACCGCGATGAATAAAATATCAGATTTTCCGATTGACTGCTTTAAGTCACTGATGATTTCCACCTGATAAGTTTCCTTTAAATACCCCAGCCTTCTCTCCACAACATCATAGACTGCAATATTTTCTTTTGCGCAGGCCCCTTCCTGAATCATTCCACGAATGATTCCCTCTGCCATATTTCCTCCGCCGATAAAAGCCACTTTTTTATTTAACATGATTGTCCTCCTTATTCCATTACCGGTTCTTTTACTTCTTTCTCCTCTTTCAGCGCACCAAACAGCATAGAGATTGCGCTGTACAGAATCACAACGACAACGACCCACTGTAACGCCGCCAAATCCAAAGATTTTACTACAAATACTGCAATCAATACTCCAATCACTCCAAGAGTGGAGGTAAAGAGTGTGATTTTTCTGTTGTAAGAATCTAATTTGATAAACTGCATAGATCCGATCGGAACAGAAAATGCACTGGATCCCATCATAATAGGGAACGCTGCTGCCGGATTTAATCCCAAGGCATAAGCAGTTGCCATAGTGGTGGAATAGGATCCGATTCCGATATTATTCAGAGCGCCCCACATAAAGGTACAAACGCCCAGGATCACCAACTTGATTCCTGTCAGCTGAGTTGCCTCGCCACCGGAAGGCATCAGTCCAAATTTTCCGGCCAGGATAAATCCTGCTGATATGAACAGTCCCACAGACATCACCTTTTTAATCGTGTTGGCAGGCAGTTTTACTACATAACGTGGACTGAGATAAGAGCCTAGCATCTGACATACGATAGGAACGATCAATGTCAGCAGATCAATCTTGATGGAATTTATGTAAGCTAAAGCCATCACCGCTGCCGGGATCGTACACTGAATATTCAGGGTTCCTGGCAATTTCTTGGCCTCTACCCATTTTAATTTGGGATAGCACGCCATGGAAATTGCAAAATCTGAAATTCCAAAAGTAGAAGCTAAGAATAAGAAAAAAGAATAAATCGCCATTACAAAATTATTGCCTGGTTCTTTCATGATTTCTGCTTTGTGTTTAATCATGTCCCTGACTAGACGTACCGAAAAAACACCATTCACAAGTACAATTAATGATAAAATTACAATAAGCACCATAATCCAATTCCTCCTATGTTTTTAATTGATTAACCTTTTTCATCCCACTCTGCATCTCATTCTTCTCCATCTTAATCACCTCTTTTCGAATGCTCTCTTTGATACAGATTCAAAGATTTCACTACCTTGTATTTTATAAGCTACGCGTAACGTTATATCCGTTGTCTAACAACAAGTACATAATAGAATACTATGAGAAGTTTGTCAAGAATTTATCGTTAAATTTTTCACTAAAAAAACGTGTCGATTTTTGTCGCTTATTACAAAGAACAAAAGAGTCTGATTCAGACTGATATCAAAAAAGACCGGATAATCAGTTTAGTAACTGTTATCCGATCTTTTCTTCTGATCTTCCATTATGAATTTTTCATTTAAACCGACTGCCTCTCCACTAATGTGACCGGAAGAATTATCTTCTCTGGTATTGTCTTTCCATTCTCATACTGTTGTATTGCATTCACAGCCGATTCAGCCATCTCTCGAATAGGCTGATGAATGGAAGAAACGGGCGGGGTCAAAAGAGAGGCTAAGTAGGTATCATCGAAACTTACCAGGGAAACATCCTGTGGAACTCTGATATTCATATCGTTGCAGACCTGAAGAACCTGTGCTGCAAGCAAATCATTACTTACAAAGATACCATCCGTCTCTGGGTTCTTCTCCAGTGCTTCCCTTATGTAAGTTTCCCAGTGAGAGTTCATATAGGTATCCTCTTCATCCCACAGTTTTCCCAAATTGTTGCCTTTCCCTTTGGAAGCCCGATTGATCTGCGCGCTTTGATATTCGATACCGCAGCGATTGCACTCTTCTATGAAACCATTTCCACGATCATCTCCAGGCATGATATTACCTTTATCACCTTCGAATGTCATATAGAGCAGATGGCGGCGTCCATGTTCTATCAAGGTTTTTGCAGCGAGATAACCACCATTTTTATTATCACAGGTCAGGGATACCGTTGCGTCCTGTAAACCGCTCTCGATTGCTACCACCGGTACATCTATCCTCTTAAAGTGGCCTGCATCCACAGGGAGTCCACATAAAATCAAGCCGGAAACCCGATTTTTTCTACAGATTTCAATATATTCTTCTTCCGTACTCTTCTCTTGTTTAGAATTGCATAATAAGACCTTGTAGTCTTTTCTCTCTGCTTCCGCTTCTATGCAGCTAATCATCTGAGCAAAATACGGATGAATAATATGGGGGACAATCACACCAATTGTGTTGCTGTTCTTTTTCGAAAGTGACCTTGCCATCTCGTTTGGCTGATAATTCATCTCACGCATGGCATCCATGACTTTCTGCCGGGTCTTGTCACTGATATAACCTCTGTTATTTAATACTCTAGAGACTGTTGTTACCGTAACACCGGCTTTTTGTGCAACATCCTTTAAGGTCGCCATAATCTATCTCCATTACATCTTTATTTGTTCTGTCTTTATAATAAATGTTAAATTGCTCATATGTCAAGCGTTTAACACTATTATTTATTAGGCATTTCATCAATCTAATCCCACTCCACCCGATATCGCTCTTCCGATTCGTCATAGAATACTCAATTTCCGCTGAATCTTTCAGCATTCTTATCCTGTCGAATATGAATATCCTAATGGGTTTTAACGAATATTATAAATGCTTCTAACGGAGATATCTTCCGGATTTCCTTTCAGGATCTTGACCCTCTTATCTCCTGCATTCATATCGA
>DVNN01000075.1 GCA_018714325.1 Candidatus Pelethocola excrementipullorum | reverse complement strand
CAGGCGAATAGTACATAATTATGTGAAAGAAAGGTGGAAAATATGTCTTTATTTATCTGTCCACAATGTGGTAAAGAAATTGACGCAAATGAACAAGCATGTCCTTATTGCGGATTACCTTTAAACCAATCATCTCAAGGAAACCCCTATCAGCAACCTTACCATATGCAGAACCAGCAGCCCCAAGGCTCCAGCGGTTTGTCCATCGCATCAATGGTTCTTGGTATTTTATCTATAGTTTTTTCATGCCTGGGATTGGGATGGATACTGGGAGTTATTGGTTTAATACTAGGTATTGTAGCTATATTCAACAAAAATCAAGGCAGAGGAATGGCTATTGCCGGAATCACTACCTCGGCAATTTCGATTTTGTTGATCATACTCCTACTTATTCTCGGAACTCTTAACTATAGTTACACAGCCTTTTAAAGGAAGCCTTACGGCTTCCTTTTTACTTTCGAATGATTCTAATTTCATTTGGTCAGATAATGAATTACCTCACTATTTGTAAGTTGCAACTTTTCTGGAATGTCTTTCCTGCCCGACAGAACTGCAAGATAGCTTTTATAAGGGATTTTTTCTATACTAAAAACCGGTTCCGACAGTTGTAAAGTCTGAAGCAGAACTTTTAAAAACTCCAAATAATTACAAGTCTCATTTGTACCTACATGAACAATCCCATTCAGATCATTTTCAATAATATATTTTACATACGATGCTATCTGCTCATCGGTCGTGTGATTCGTGAACAGATTAGACCATGCCTGAATCTCGTCTCCATGTCTGGCCGCTTCAATGAGT
Source organism: Candidatus Pelethocola excrementipullorum (assembly GCA_018714325.1). Lineage (GTDB taxonomy): Bacteria > Bacillota > Clostridia > Lachnospirales > Lachnospiraceae > Novisyntrophococcus > Novisyntrophococcus excrementipullorum. Next base: position 3,966 of record DVNN01000075.1, on the reverse strand, counting down.
CTTTGAAATAGCAAAGACTTTTTACTCCAGATAAAAGGTACTCGAATAATCACCAATTTTTTATCTAAAATATTTCTTAATTGATCTTCACACTTTATTTTAAATTTACCATAATCACTATCCGATAAAGTAATATCATCTTCGTAATGGGGTTGACGATCCAATTTGTCAAATACATTTGCAGTAGACATATAAATAAATTTGCTGTCCGCAATCTCTGAGCAGTAGTTTGCGATCATTCTATGTGCATTCAATTGTTGTTCAAACTCCCCTCTCATACAAGAAATTACTATTTGAGGATTCGTTTTCTTTATAATACTATATGTCTGGTCTGGATCGGAAATATCATAATAGTGCATATTTTCATCATGTGAATACTGTGACCAATGCGAAAAACAGGTGCCATATACAGTATGGTCTTTTCTTAGCATTTCATAGATTTTACTGCCTGCTAATCCACTAGCCCCTAAAATAAGTATATTCATATTCTCCCCCCTATTGCATTATAATTTTGCTGTGCATACTTCACTAAGTATAATCCTCCGGGGATGCCCGTGAAACTTATTTCATTATCTCCTCCCATGGATCTTGATCATCCGCCCCAAAATACAGCATCTTTAATACATAATAAACAAGATATAAGAAAACTCTCATCCACTTTGGTCTTCGTCTAATCCAGCTTACCATCTTTTCTCTTAATTCAATTCTTCTGCCCATATAATCACCACCTATATATGTTTTCTATTAACTAAATCAAGTTTCATACATTATCCTACTATACAAAATCACTTTGCACACCTCACTAAATTCTGTTTTTTGCATATATTATTCATGAGAAGCAATCTATAAAGGATGGAATTACTTTGCCAATTAGAGTTTTTGTTGATCAAGGACATAATCCCAGCGGTATCAATGCCGGAGCTGAGGCATTTGGCTATAGGGAACAAGATATTACCTATATGGTAGGTATTTATTTGGCTAATATACTGTCAAATGATCCACGATTCGATGTGCGTGTTTCCAGACCTACACCGGAAACGGTTCTCGGCACCAGCAATGCCACAAGTCTAAGGGAGCGTGTATACATGGCCAATAGCTGGCCTGCTGACTATTTCATCAGCATCCATGTAAATGCCAATCCAAATCCGGCTGTCAACGGCAGTGAAGTCTATGTGTATGACTTAGACAGTGCCTCAGCTGACTTGGCAGAAGAAATACTAACGGAAATCGTTAGAAGAACCGGCACCAAATATAACGGAGTGAGGGAAAATCCTGTTCTGTATGTCCTTAGACGGACACAAATGCCATCTGTTTTGGTTGAGCTTGGCTATATCACCAACTATGATGACCTCCAGATTCTGTTAGATGACCAATACCAATTCGCATATGGAATCTATGTCGGTCTTCTGAATTATCTGGAATTACCGCAAATCTTATTTTGAGAATGAATATTATGAAAATCTACTTCTATCTTAAAAATCGGTCAATAAATCTCTTTAGATTTCTGGCCGATTTTCCTGTGCAATTGCTGATGACAGATGTCACTCTTAACTTATAAAATCAATGTCTTTATAATATACATCGTATCACTCTTCTGCCCCACTGTAAACACAGTATTCAACAAAAAACTTTCGACTGTTTTAACAGCAAAGGCTGCCCCTTTCAACCATAATAGGGGCAGCCTTTTATTTTAAGCACTGTAAATTTTAACCATTATTGTTTTTTTGTTCCTTTGGTATCTCTTTTCGCCAGTTTCAGCTTATTCAGGACTAATTTTTTATCTTTATAATCGATTTCATATTCTATACGGTTCGCAAGCAGATATGCATGATCGATATAATCTCCGTCGCCCAGCTTCATGCCACGGACGCCGATAGCCGCTTTCTTTTTCTCCGGTACCTCATTGACCAGGAATCTGAGAAAATAGCCGTTGTGGCTTTGCAGTACCAAATATTCACTTTCATCAAAAATACCCACCAGGACTACGCCGTCATTTTCATCGGCCAGTTTGGTTGCTGCGATGGTTCGCTTCGATACATCAAATTCAAAGCCGTCCACCACCTTACACATACTATTTTTCGATACAAACAGTAATTTATTTCTTTTCACTTGTTCCAGGCTGGATACAAATACCATCTGTTCCTGGGAGCTGCTATAGTTGCAGAGATTATCGATTGGGATTCCCTTATCCCGGAATTTACCACTGGGCAGATCCAGGATTTTTACGGTATGCATCTTGCCCTGGTCGGTGAAAATGCAGACTTTATCGGTATTCATGCATCGGAATACATATTTATTTTCAGAGTCTGCCGACTCTTTATTCCGCTCATAGGTGGGCACATCTATGGTCTTGGCATAGCCAAAACGATCCATAAGAAATACCATTTCCATCTCTTCTATTTTCTTTTCCTCAAGGACAATTTCTTCCGCATTCTCTATGACAGTTCTGCGTTTTCTGCCATACTCCTTCTTGATGGAATCCAGATCATCCATGATGACCTGAGCCATGGAAGCATAATTATTTAAAATATCTTCGTAACGGGCAATCTTGGCCAATGTCTCATGATACTCTTCCATTAACGCTTCAAGTTCCAGACCAATCAGACGATACAACCGCATCTCAAGAATTGCCGTAGCCTGTCTCTGGGTAAAGCTTAGCTGTTTGGCCGCCTTTTCGCTGGCCTTCGTCTTGAACTTAATCCCTTCGGTAAGCCCCATCGTCAGACAGTCTTTCACCTGCTTCTGGTTTTTACTTCCACGGAGAATCTCTATAATCAAATCAATCACATCATAGGCTTTGATTAATCCCTCTTGCACTTCCTTCTTGTCCAGCTCCTTGGCAAGGAGATTCTGATGCTTTCTGGTGCAAACATCAAATTGGAAATCCACATGATGCTCGATAATCTTCTTTAATCCTAAGGTCTCCGGGCGGTTGTCCACCACTGCCAGCATATTCACTCCAAAGGTATCTTCCAGACGCGTCTTCTTGTAAAGCAGGTTGGTCAGATGTTCCACATCCGCCCCTTTCCTAAGCTCCAGTACAATACGGATTCCTTCTTTGGAGGACTGATTGGAGATATCCACGATATCTGTAGCCTTCTTAGACTCCACCAAGGTTGCCACATCGTTGAGGAATTTGCCAATATTGGCTCCAATCATCGTATATGGGATCTCAGAGATAATCAGGTACTGTTTTCCTGCCTTTCCCTTCTCCACGTCCACTTTTCCCCGCAGTTTGATCTTACCGGTTCCACTTTCATAGATATGATTCAGATCATCCTTGTTGGCCACAATTCCTCCGGTAGGAAAATCCGGACCTTTGATATATTTCATCAGGCCTTTGGTGGTAATATCCTCATTCTTCATATAGGCCTTTACAGCGTCTACCACCTCGCCCAGGTTGTGGGGCGGGATGCTGGTGGCCATACCTACAGCGATACCATCGGCACCATTGACCAGCAGGTTGGGTATCCGCACCGGAAGCACCTCTGGCTCTTTCTCCGTCTCATCGAAGTTGGGTACGAATTCAACCACATCCTTGTCCATATCCTTCAGATAGACCTCTTGTGTGATCTTCTGAAGCCTTGCCTCCGTATATCGCATGGCAGCGGCTCCGTCACCCTCGATGGAACCGAAGTTTCCGTGCCCGTCCACCAAAGTCTGACCCTTCTTAAAGTCCTGAGCCATCACCACTAACGCATCGTAGATAGAACTGTCGCCGTGAGGGTGATACTTACCCATGGTATCACCTACAATACGGGCGCATTTCCTATAGGGCTTATCATATTGAATTCCCAGCTCCTGCATATCATACAAGGTTCTTCTATGTACAGGCTTCAGCCCGTCACGTACATCGGGCAGGGCACGAGCCACGATTACACTCATGGCATAATCGATGTATGACTTTTGCATCAGCTCGGAATATTCCGTTTTTATAATCTGTTCGTCCATTCTATTCAACCTTTC
>DVNN01000074.1 GCA_018714325.1 Candidatus Pelethocola excrementipullorum | reverse complement strand
TAGAATGATAGATGGAGAAACATTGTAGCGAGGCATACAAAAATATCAGGAGATATCTATGAATGCAAATAATTATAAAGTGACGGATTACAATATACCGATGATTGAAAACAGGGCAGATCCTTATGTATATAAACATGTGGACAACCAGTATTATTTTACAGGATCTGTGCCTGAATATGATAGAATTGTACTTAGACAGGGGAAAAACCTGATGGAATTGGCCTACGCGCCGGAAAAGACACTCTGGAACTGCCACGAAACCGGAATCATGAGTAAACATATCTGGGCACCGGAGATTCACTATGTGGAAGGGAGCTGGTATATTTATTTTGCCGCAGGCGAAAAAGAAGATATCTGGAAGATACGCCCTTACGTTTTAAAATGTACGGGACAGGATCCCATGGCAGACGAGTGGATCGAAATGGGGCAGATGAAGGCTGCCGACGGAGATCTGTTTTCCTTCCAGGACTTTTCCCTGGATATGACAGTATTTCAATCGGAAGGAGACTGGTACTGTGTATGGGCAGAGAAGGTAAATGTGGGCAAGAAAATTTCCAACCTTTATATTGCCAAAATGAAAAGCCCAGTGGAACTGGAAACCGCCCAGGTGCTGTTGGCGGCACCAGATTATGATTGGGAAAGGGTGGACTTCTGGGTAAATGAAGGCCCAGCTGTGATTGAGCACGGGGACAAATTATTTCTGACTTACTCAGCCAGTGCTACAGGAGCCTGCTATTGTATGGGATTACTGTGGATTGAAAAAGGAAAAGAGCTTTTGGATCCCGGTAACTGGACGAAAAGCAAGGTTCCTGTCATGACCACAGATGAGGAGAAGGGAATATATGGACCAGGCCACAATTGTTTTGTGAAGTCAGAGGATGGAAAGGAAGACATCATGGTCTACCATGCCAGACCCTATGATGAAATTGTGGGAGATCCTTTATATGATATGAATCGTCATGGGTATCGTCTGACTGTTCGGTGGGATGATGAGGGGATGCCGGTATTTGAACCGGAAATTCACAAAAGACCGAATATTCTGATGATAGTGGAAGATCATGTCGCGTATCACGGGCACACCCAGGTGAAGATGCCGAATCTGGATGCACTTAAGAAAAAGGGGGTCAGCTTCGAGCATGCTTACTGTTCTGCACCACTATGCTGTCCGTCCAGAAAGTCGTTGGTCACCGGGCTATATCCCCATAATCATGGACAGACGGACAATTCTTTTGAAACTCCGGTGGACAGCCATGAGACTTATATGGAAGTGCTGAAAAAGCAGGGCTATGATAATTACTATTTTGGCAAATGGCATGCCAGCGCAGGAAAACCATCGGATCTGGGTTGTAAAGGGGTGTCTTATGCTGACTATGGCAATCCCTATCAACAACCAGAATATCAGGAATACATCAAAGAAAAAGGAATTCCGAGGGCTTCCATGTTGGTAGAAAAGAATATGGGAGAAGAAGGCTGGATTGACGATATCAAGGAAGGGGGAGTCTATGATTTTTCCAGACCGATGGTCAATGAAGCACTTTCAGGAATTCTGCAGGGACCCAAAGAGTGTCATGAAGCATACTATGTGGCAGATCTGGCCAACAAGCAGCTGGAGAGATTTTGCAAAGAAGACAGCGGACAGCCATTTATGATACGGGTGGACTTCTGGGGGCCACACCAGCCCTATTATCCTGCTCAGGAGTTTGCTGACCTATATCCACCGGAAAGTATTGAAGAATATCCCAACTTTTCGGATGATTTACAGGACAAACCGGTCTCCTATCAATTCGATACCGGACGGGGAAACCAGGAAGGCCGAAAGCTCATCCGACCAAGTGCGATGAGGTGGGAGGAATGGCAGAAAATCCTTTCTCGCTGCTATGGTCAGATCACTATGGTGGATGATGCCGCGGGACAGATTCTGAAAAAGCTGGAAGAAACAGGATTGGATCGTGATACACTGGTGATATGGACTGCCGACCATGGGGATGCATTGGCCTGCCATGGAGGCCATTTTGACAAGGCCTTCTATCTGCCGGAAGAGGTCATAAGAGTTCCCCTTGTCATGTCCATGCCAAGGGGAATTTCGAAAGGCACAGTGATTGCAGAACCGGTCAGCAATGTGGATCTGCCGGCAACTATTGTAGCTGTAGCAGGCGGTCGTTTTAAGAAACCTGTGGATGGAAAAAGCCTGGTGCCATACCTGATGGGAAGTCAGGAAACAGGATGTGCTGTTATGGTGGAGACCTTTGGACATCTGGCTCCATGGAATGCCAGAGCCGTTCTGCAGGGCCAGTGGAAATATGTATGGAATAAAGGGGATCTGGATGAATTATACAATTTAGATGAAGATCCCTATGAACTGCATAATCTGGCGCTGATGAAAGAGTATGGAGAAAAAATCATTGAAATGCAGGAAGTTTTAAAAAGAATCCGGGAAGAGACCGGAGATATGGATTAAGTATAGATTTTGGCTTTAATCGCCCTGGTAGAACTGATTGAATGGAATCAATGTTCTTCCAGGGCGTTTGTTTTATAGGATTTACCACCGTTATGTTTAATGATTATTATATCTCATCGCCATGAAAATACATGATATATAATATTCTGATTTTACTAATAAACATTGGACAGAGAGGGAATATATGGTATACTCTATTTTAAAATTAACAAAAGACAAGTGAAGGTGTATGGTATGAAACGAAAAAAGTTTGAGGAGTTAAGTAAATGGGTTGTGAAAGCTCAAAATGGTGATGAGGATGCCTTTCTTTATTTGTATGAGCATACATATAAAGGCGTTTATTTTTTAGTTTACAATTTTATAGACAATAAAAGTAATGTTGAAGATATTGTACAAGAAGTTTATATTAACATCCTTAACTCCTTAGGCAATTTAAAAGATCCAAAAGCCTTTTTGGGATGGGTAAACTCAATTACTTATAGGTGTTGCCTCAAATCTTTGAAGAATATCAATCTAACAACCCCTATTGAGGAGGATGAGCCGCAGCTAAGTGCATATATTCATAGTGCAGACATAGAACAGCCACTGGATATTATATTGAGGGAAGAAAAGAACAAAATCTTACTAGAATGCATTGATAGATTGCCTGATAAGCAGAAAGAAACGCTTATTTTGAGGGTGTATTCGGAACTGAGATATAAAGAGATCGCCACAGCCATGGACACATCGGAACATGCTGTTAAGAAGAATTTGAGATTAGCTAAGAAAAACTTGAAAGATATTATAGAGAAGTTGCCAAATCAACAACGAAATTTATTTGTTCTCAGAAGTTTCAGTGGATTTCATGTTTACTGGATCATTCAGGTAATAAAAGATATGAGAGATGAGAGTACAAGTAAGTTTTTACTTTATGCTCAAAAAGCAGCAATTGGTTTAGGTATAGTGGTGGTTAGTGGAACTGGATTGTGGTTTGGAATTTCTCATTTCAGAGAACAGCCGCAGGTGGTTTCCCAAAAGGAAGCAATAATTTCAGATACTAGTGAAACAATAGAAACATCACAAGACAACAAGGTGATGAATGAGGAACCAGAAACAACATCTGATTTGCCTGCAGAGGCGGAAATAAGTGAGGAAGCTCCTGATATAGTAGAGGAAAAAAGCTTACCCGAGTTACTGTCGTGGGAGGCATCAGAGGATGAACTTATATTATATGTTAAAGATGAGAGTGGAATAGATTATGAGAATACTTATGGAATGACATCAAGTGGCAGAATCATACGCCCTTTAAGATATGATGAGGAAGACGGAACACTCTTTTTTGATGTATATGAAGAAGATTTTGGCTTATATTTACGGAATCTAAAGGGTGATATACGGATTTGGGATCTGGAAAAAGTAAATTAAAAAATAAAAAAGCTAAAAGAGGTACCCATTTTTAAAATAAAAAGAACCTATATCAAAAGCAAGTCTTTAGAAAGTACTTTTTAACTGGAAAAAGTACAATGAACCGAGACTAGATAAGAAGATGGAGGAACTAAAGAGTGATAAAGGGAAGCAGCATTAAAAAAAGATTATTATCAATATTACTGATTATAATATTGATAATACCTAACGTGGATACAGCTTTAGCAATGGGAGGAAACCAGGAAACAGATGCAATAGAAGAAGGGCAGAATCCTGTAGTAGATGAGGAGGCCAACGCAGATCCTAAGAGTATAGAACCTTTAGAGGAACAGACAAATATGGAAGATCTAATATCTGATCTGCCAGAAGAGAATATGCCGCAAGAAGGGGAAAAGCAAAATCCAGATGAAGCATTGAATCTAGAAGAATCTCAAAGTCCCCAGACATCGAATGATAAAATACAATCTCATATAGACAATACTAGATCTGGAAATATAACTGATAAGGTTGTGATAACGGGACTGGATTTAAGTATTGAAATAGATGGGAATAAACAATTTATAATAAAAGATAGTGAAAAGGTACCAGGGGCACCAGAGATAAAGGAAGGAGATATAATTAAATTAGATTACTATTGGGAAATTCCCGCAGGTAATATGCCGGTGGAAGAGGGAAGTGTTTTTGAAATAGAGCTACCTGATAAAGACTTTGTTTATGTAAAAAACACTGTTGATGTAAATGATTTAATAGACGGTAATACAACGTTTAAAATAGGTGTATGGAAAGTTGAAGATGGAATAATTATTGTGACATTAAATAAAACTGGTGCGGATAGTCAAGGGATTTCTAATGGTTATTTTGAACTTACAGGAAAGGCAGATGTAGCGGGAAAAGATATTTCTATAAATGGTGATAG
>DVNN01000073.1 GCA_018714325.1 Candidatus Pelethocola excrementipullorum | reverse complement strand
TACTACAGTCTCATATTCTTATTTTACTACCCTATGGGGTTACTCTTTTCCTTATACCCCGGGATTTTCCCTGAAATATTCAATCATCTCGCTGGTCAGGCTGATGGAGGAAGAATTGACCGGAATGTCTTCCCGTTCAAACCAGGTTCCTTCGCTCAGCTCGTCTTCATCCAGATGTATGGTGGTATCCCCATCCACATCACAGTAAAATCCAACCAGCAATGTTCCTGTAAACGCCCAAGGCTGGCTTTTGTAATATCGAATGTTCTTTACCTTCAGGCCCACCTCTTCCATAACCTCACGGCTGACGGTCTCTTCCAGGGTCTCACCAACTTCCGCATATCCAGCCACCAGCGCATAATTTCTGAATTTGCTATGCTTTACAGCATACTTGGTAAGGAGAATCCTGTTTCCATCTGTCACGCCCACTATTACGCTGGGAGAAATGGTTGGGTATGTGATTTTCCCGCAGTTCGGGCACTCCATGGCCCTCTCCTCGCCATGTGCCTCCATCTTGGTGCCACAGCGGCCACAGTATTTGGTATCCGTATACCAATTATGTATCTGATATCCTGTGATTCCCGCAAAAGCCTTCCACATGGGTTGGGCTTCCCTTAATATGACTGTACTCTCATATTTCCAGCCATTGAATTCCTCAAGCTTTGGACTACGCAGCTCATAATAATCCTGCTCATCAATCCGGAATAAAAACTTGGCCTTTTCCTTGATCTGTGGAAATACCGCCATCACTTCTAAAACTGTAGGGTACTTTATCCGGCCATCCTCGTATTCTGCCAGTACCCCATGATCTTTATAAACCAATAGCACATCGGTATCTTCTGGCTTCTGTGGCTGATACTCCACATGATACTGGTGTGGTGCAATATCCTGAATCATAATTCTGCTCCTTCTGTCTTTTGTATGTTCTCTTTAATTACTCATATTCCCATTGCTGTCCCGGATATAATACGGATACAAGTTTTTCTCTCTCTTTTTCATTCTCAAGAGAATCCCTGAATTTTGTGACGGTGCTGTATCTTCCCCAGAGATGCATGGGAAATACATGGGAAACTTCCACATGCTCCATAAAATATCTGACTCCCATGTCATAATTATCTCCCAGTCTATGATCCAAGGGCAGGAAGGCGCAGCTGACAGGGACATGGATCAGCTTATGAATCTCCCTTTGATACCGGGCAATCATATCATTTCGCTCCGCTTTGGAATCCTCGTCCCATACCCAGCAATTTAAGTCGCCGGCATGGAAGATATTCTTCCCCTGGTAACTCACCATAAAGGAAACACCGCAATCCGTGGAATCCAAGGTCCAGATTTCCAGTTCTTCAGTATCTCCAACAGTCAGGTATAACTTTTCTTCCGGCTTCATGTAAGCAATCCTATGATTGAGACCTTCCACCAGATTCAACTTTTCAACCTTTTTTCGAATATCGGAAGACAAGATATAATGTACCTCCTCAAATTCGGAAAACATATCGAAAATACCAGGCTCAAAGTGATCCGGATGAGCATGGCTGGAAAAGACAACTAAGGGTTTCTTTTTATCCCAACTGGGTATCTCTCCCCGGTAATAATCAAATATCCAGATACACTGCTCCCATTCCACTGCAAATCCACTATGTTCTATATAGGTAATCCGCATACACGCTACCTGCCTTTCCATACCTCATCGGCTATTTAGCCGCTCACTTCTACTCTCCGTTTAGAATAGCATATCACCTCATAATCGGCAAGTATTATGTCATATGAGCAACAAAAAGGGTGCTACACGTTGAGAATTGTGTAACACCCGGTTATTACTTAGGACTCATCGATGGCCTTTCCGATGTCATGGCGATAATACTTATTGTCAAACTCCACCAGTTCCACCGCTTGATACGCATGTTCCCTGGCCTGTTTCAGATTCTCACCCTTGGCGGTAACTCCCAGAACACGTCCTCCATTGGTCACAATCTCACCATCCTTAAAACTAGTTCCGGCATGGAATACGAAGTATTCATCACTGCCCTTGAACTTATCCAGACCACGAATCGGGAATCCCTTCTCGTAGGACACCGGATAACCGTCACTGGCCAGAACCACGCAGACAGCGGCATTATCCTCGAACTGCAGATCGATTTGATCCAAGGTTCCATCCACACAGGCTTCAAATACCTCTATGATATCATTCTTCATTCTCGGCAGTACAACCTGAGCTTCCGGATCCCCAAAGCGGGCATTATACTCCAGAACTTTCGGCCCTTCCTCGGTCAACATCAAACCAAAGAAGATAATTCCTTTGAACTCTCTTCCTTCAGCCGCCATGGCATCCACCGTCGGCTGATAGATATACTCACAGCAGAATTCATCCACTTCCTTCGTGTAGAAGGGGCTGGGCGAAAAGGTTCCCATACCTCCCGTATTCAGACCCTGATCCCCGTCCTTCGCACGTTTATGATCCTGAGCCGATGTCATGGTCTTTACAGTCTTACCATCCACATAGGAAAGGACGGATACTTCTCTGCCGGTCATGAATTCCTCGATCACCATCTCATTTCCTGCGGAACCGAACTTCTTATCCAGCATGATTTCCTTTACACCAGCCTTTGCCTCATCCAAACTCTGGCAAATCAGCACACCTTTACCCAACGCCAGCCCATCCGCTTTTAACACGATGGGATACTTGGAGTTCTCCAGATAGGCCAATGCCTGATCCGGATCGGTAAAGTTGGCATAACCCGCTGTCGGGATATTGTACTTTTTCATCAGATCCTTGGAGAAAGCCTTGGATCCTTCCAGTATTGCCGCATTCTTACGAGGTCCGAAAACCCGCAGCCCCTGGGACTCAAATACATCCACAATTCCGCCCACCAGAGGATCATCCATACCAATGATGGTCAAATCTATATCATTCTCTTTCGCAAAAGCAGCCAACCGGTCAAACTCCATGGCTCCAATATCCACACACTCGGCATACTCCGCAATTCCGGCATTTCCAGGCGCGCAGTAGATTTTATCCGCTTTCGGGCTCTTGGCCGCCTTCCAGGCAATCGCATGTTCTCTCCCGCCGCTACCAACTATCAGAATATTCATCGTCTTCTACTCCTTCTCTCAAGTATGGGAATTTATTCCTGAATCCTTACTAATCCGCCTTCCACCTGAACCTTGCCTTTGGCAATCAGATCAATGGCTTTTGGCAGAATCACCCACTCAGCTTCTTGCATCACACGTTGCTGTAACACTTCCGGAGTATCATCCTGATGAACCTCCACAGCCTTTTGTAGGATAATCGGCCCCGTATCCGTGCCGTCATCCACAAAATGAACCGTAGCACCTGTTATCTTTGCACCTCTGGCGAGCACCGCCTCATGCACCTTCAGGCCGTAATAGCCCGTACCGCAAAATGCCGGTATCAAGGCTGGATGGATATTAAGGATACGATTTGGATATGCATCCACCATGATTTTAGGAATCACCACCAGGCAGCCTGCTAAAACCACCAGATCCGGCTGATAAGACTGTATGCCGGCCAGCAAAGCTTCATTGAACTGTTCTCTGGTTTCATAGGCTTTGGGGGAGATACAGATTCCATCAATCCCATTCTTCCTTGCCCTCTCCAGTGCATAAGCATTGGGATTATTGCTGATGACAACAGAAATCTCGGTATCGGTAATCGTACCATCCTCAATTGCATCCATAATCGCCTGCAGATTGGTACCGCCACCGGATACCAGAACAGCCAATTTTAGCATAATTCAACTCCCTTTTCTCCGGCCTCTATCTGGCCGATTACATATGGTGTCTCTCCGGCCGCCCGAATGGCCGCCATCGTATGATCCACATCATCCGGATTAACCGCTACGATCATGCCGATACCCATATTGTAGGTATTGTACATCATCTGTTCTTCAATATTTCCTGTATTAGCCATCAAGGTAAAGATCGGAGGAATCGGATAGCTATCTTTTTTGACCGTGGCCTTTACTCCGTCCTTCAGCATACGGGGAATATTCTCATAGAATCCCCCTCCTGTGATATGGCTGCAGGCTTTCACCCTTATACCTGCCTCTTTGATGCTGCGCAGAGCCTTAACATAGATCCTGGTAGGTGCGATCAGTGCCTCTCCCAATGTCATGCCCAGTTCCTCATAATAGGTTTCCAGTGACTCCTTTGACATCTCAAACACCTTACGCACCAGAGAGAATCCATTGCTATGTACTCCTGATGAGGCAATACCAATCAACACATCCTCCGGGCAGAGCTCTTTTCCTGTGATTAGATCTTTTTCGTCCACCACGCCTACTGCGAACCCTGCCAGATCGTACTCGTCTTCCGGATAGAAGCCCGGCATCTCGGCGGTTTCACCACCAATCAAAGCTGCGTTTGACTGACTGCATCCCTCTGCCACACCCTTTACGATCTCTGCGATCTTTTCCGGAACGTTCTTGCCACAGGCAATATAGTCCAGGAAAAACAGAGGCTCTCCTCCTGCGCATGCGATATCGTTGACACACATGGCAACACAGTCGATACCAATAGTATCATGTTTGTCCATCAAAAATGCCAGTTTCAGCTTGGTTCCCACACCGTCTGTGCCGGAAACCAGCGTTGGCTTCTCCATATCTTTAAACTTCTCCATGGAAAATGCACCCGAGAACCCTCCGATGTTGGTCAGCACTTCCGGACGCATGGTTTTCTTAATATGTTCCTTCATTAACTCCACTGATTGATAACCGGCCTCTATATCCACGCCTGCATTCTTGTAATCCATCTTTATCCTCCTGTCAGCTTACTTGCTGTAGTTTTTATATCCTACTTCCTGTAGTTTCGCATCTTTAGCCACAACCTGATCCTTCAATTCCGAAGAATAATCTTTCAGTTTCTGAAGAAGTTCTGGATCTGAGACAGACAAAATCTTAGCAGCCAATATACCAGCATTAGCTCCGCCATTGATCGCTACTGTAGCCACCGGGATACCACTTGGCATCTGAACGATGGAATATAAGGAATCACGTCCTCCTAAAGAAGTGGTATGCATCGGAATGCCGATGACCGGCATCGGGAATATTGCTGCACACATACCCGGCAGATGAGCCGCCATACCGGCACCTGAGATAATAACCTTAAAACCTCTCTCTTCTGCTTTCTTCGCATATTCAAAGAATACATCAGGCTCTCTGTGTGCGGAGATGATTGTCATCTCATAATCGATTCCAAACTTCTCCAACATATCTGCTGCCTTGCTCATTATCGGCATATCAGAATCGCTTCCCATTACAATACCTACTTTTGCCATGACTGCTCTCCTTTTCTCATAATTATTCATTAGTAAATCTTATAAGTATATTTCTTCAGTTCACTTCTACTTATAAGTTTATAATACTGAACTCACAGTTAGTTGTCAAGTAACTATTGTCAGCATCTTACATTTTATAAAGAGATATGGGCAACTTACTAAAGAAGCTGCCCATATCTCTTTTCTTATTCTTCCTATTCATCAAAAGGTTCATTTAATTCTTCCGTGCCTTCCAGCACAAACCGGCCGTCCCGGATGATTTCAATTTTAGAGCCATTTGCTCTTTCCACCTCGATCAGTCCCAATTCATCATATGGGATGGTAATATCAGTATGACATCCAAAATACGCCTTGCTGATATCCGATTTTCGCAGCAGGGATGCCTCATTATCCCTGGCAATAATTTCCTTTCCATCGGGATTATATACAGGGGTGTCCTCCTGCCAGCTATAGCAGGTATCTCCAAATGCAAAATGGGGTCCCATCTTTTCTGCAATTAATATGGGAAGCTTTTCTGCAATCTGATATTTCTTAG
>DVNN01000072.1 GCA_018714325.1 Candidatus Pelethocola excrementipullorum | reverse complement strand
GTGCAAATTCTAAAAACATTCGAAACCCGCCCTATTCGGGCTACTTTCTCATGTTTTGCGGGTCCCAAACTCATGCTTTTTCATGCAAGCATGAAAAGCATGATCTTTTGACCCTGGTATCATGTTTTGCGAAAAGATAATATCATTGACCGACGTACCTACATAAAGCTGTAGTTCCTTGGATGCATGAATCAGCCTTGGTTCCAGCTGTATGCTAACCGCCTTGGTCTCCTTCGGTAACAATGTAATTTTTTCAAATTGTATTAATTCTTTTTTAGGTATCCTCTCTACCATATTGCCATATTGGGTCGGACCGCAATAGACCTGCAGCAGAGCTTTCCCCTCCCTATCGCCGCTATTTGTAACACTGCCACTTAGAACAAGATTCTCCCTGTCTAATTCAAAGTCTGTATATTCAAATTCCGTATAAGAAAGTCCATGGCCAAAGGGAAAGGCCACTGTCTGCTGAAAGGTATCGTAATAACGATAGCCGACGAAAGGTCCTTCCTGATAAGACACACTTTCCCCGCCCGGAAATTCTCCAAATTCTGCTATCGGCGTGTCTGTATACTTCATGGGGAAGGTCTCTGCAATATGACCGGAAGGATTCACCTCGCCAAAAAGGATCTCAGCCAACGCCCTGCCGCCTTCCATACCGGCATAATACATAAAAAGCAACGCCTTGGCATTCTCGCCTATGGCTTCCAATTCTACCGGAGATCCGCCACAAAGCACCACCACCGTCTCCGGCTTTACCCTTAATAATGCACCGATTAGTTCTTCCTGCTCATATGGCAGCTTCATCGACCCACGATCCTGATTCTCCACATCAAAATCATGATTCAAACCACCGATATAAATGATAGTGTCATAGTTTTTGGCCTTCGCCAGTGCCTCCTCACGTAGCTCTTTTGCTCTTTCCCTATCGGATTCCGTCATGGCATTGTTATTGGTTTCTCTTTTATTATTCAGACTGTCCGCCTGCCAGTTGAGATCAGAAGCATCCGGATGGGAGTTACTGTCGTCAATTTGTCCCTTACTTTCATAGCCGGGGATATAGTCTACTTTTACATTTCCGCCAAGGAGCATTTTGATGCCCATAAGAGGCGTGATTTCATACAGAGCATTAATCTCGGCACTGCCTCCGCCATTGGCATGCTGGCGAACAGCATTTTCCCCAATTACTAATATGGATTTTATATTCTTTGAAAGGGGCAAAATCTTCTCTTCATTCTTCAATAGGATGATTGATTCCCTTGCCACCTCCAGAACCTTTTCCCGGTGAGCCGGGGTGTTATAAGCTCCTGGTTTACGGGTTGGATCACCGACTTTGATTCGCTTCATAAGAAGCAGTATCCTCTCCACCTTTTTATCTATCTCTACTTCTTCTATCTCGCCGCTCTGGATTGCCTTTTTTAGGGGATTGGCCATGCAGTAGTCATCAAAGTTTGAGGTGACCGACATTTCTATGTCCACGCCAGCCTCTGCCGCTTCTTTCGTATTATGAACGGCACCCCAGTCGGTAATCAGCACACCGTCATACTGCCACTTGGACCTTAACAACTGATTGGTCAGATAGTCACTTTCGCAGCAGAATTCATCGTATAATTTACTGTAGGATCCCATGACAGAATAGGGTTTTGCCTGTTCGATGATCTCTTGAAACACCCTTAGATAAATACTGTGCAGCGTCTTTTCATCCACCACAACATTGAGATTCATCCGATTGGTCTCCTGGTTATTCAGTGCAAAATGCTTCAGACATGCTGCCACGTCATGTTTTTGAACCCCCTTAATAAAAGGTACCGCCATCTCGATGGTGAGATAGGGATCCTCACTGAAGTATTCGAAATTTCTCCCGCAGAGGGGAGTCCTCTTAATATTGACCCCTGGCCCTAAAATCACGTCCTTACCACGTCCTCTGGCTTCTTCCCCAAGCACCTCACCGCTGGTATAGGCCAGCTCTCTATTCCAGGTAGAGGCCAGAGCACTGATGCTCGGCAGATACGTGACATAATCGTCATTCTGTCCGACGGCCTTCCACTCATCATTTTTAAAATCATTACGTACCCCCATGGGTCCATCTGACATTATTAATGGTGGAATCGACAGCCTTTCTACCCCTTTGGTTCGAAACAAACCATCCCCGTGAATCATGCCGATCTTTTCATCTAATGTCAGCTCTTTTACAATATTCTTCCATTCGTTCATCTATCCTTGGGTTAAATCCTTTCCTCTACTTATCTCCTTAATCTCCAACATTGCCGCCATCTTTATACGAACTGTGGTCCCCTTGTCAACCATCGAGTTCAGATCGATTCCATAAGACTCTCCAAAGGCAATACGCAGCCGGTTGTGCACATTACAAAGCCCCAGTTTATCATTGTTTTGTCCCATATCGGCCATTTCATTTCGCAGCCTGAGAAGCTCATCTTTCCGCATACCCAATCCGTTATCCCTGATGGTCAGTATGATATCCTCACCTTCCTGAACCCCATCGATCCAGAATTTATTAAACCCACCAACCCTGTATCCATGGATGAAATAATTTTCCAATACGGGCTGCAGGGTATGCTTCGGTATCATATAGCGGAGAATACTGTCGCTTACATTTATTTCATATTGAAACTCTCCGTAATGGCGAAGGGAAAATAGATTGATATAGGCTTTTAACTTCTCCAGTTCTTCTCCTATGGTAACAAAACTTCCCCCTCGTATTTGATATTCCATCAGCCTTGAAAGCATCACAATCATCTCAGCACCATCTTCTTCGCCGCTTTGGTCAAGCCACTCTCGGATGGCTTCCAAGGTGTTATATAGAAAATGGGGGTTGATACTGGTTTGAAGTGCCTTGAACTCCGCTGTTCTCCTCTTCATTTCATAGACATAGGTCTGTTCAATCTGGGTCAGCAATCGCTCACTCATCCGGTTAAACTGGGCGGAAATCTCCGTAAATTCATCATTCTTTTTGGTATCAATGGGGATTCGATAGTCCAGGTTATTCTTACCAATCTCACCCATGCCAATAATCAGCCCCTGCATACGCCGCTTCATAAAATATGCGGAAACTACAGAAAGCAAAATAATCATTGCGATGGAAATCGTTGCCGTGCCAATCAGCAATATCCTTTGACCAAAGGGGATTTGGTTCAAAAATGACTCTGGGACCATATAGAAGGCAATGTAATTTCTCTGCACGTCAACCTGACTTTCCACCAAATACTTTGTTCTTCCTTCCCGCACTATGGTCTCTTTACTTTGTAACGCCTCCATGATTGTATCGCTTATATTTCCGCTCTTTATGTAGTTCTCATCACTTGCATAGATAATGTTTCCGTCCATGGTTGTTATGCCAAAGAACGTGTGCTCATTAATATTGTCAGCACTGGCCAGCACATCCCCCAGTGCATTGGTCGAATAACAAATCCCTACCCTGATCAAATCGCCTGCCTGTGCCTTACTTCCCAGGACAGTACCTGCAATCATGTATAGATTCTCTCCGTTCTCCTCCGTCTTACCAATACTTACAATTGGATTCCTGCTAAACATCTGGCGGTTTCCCTTCATCTCCAGAAGTTCCCTGCAAAAAGCAGTGTCATTGGCCACCCTTTCCAGATAATTATTCTGAGGCATAAAAAGATAGCACCTTTTGCCTTCTCCCTTCGTCACGAATACTGCTTTCACATCCTTATCCTGCATACATACATCTTTGAAAACGTCATTGAGGTTTTTATTGTATTCATAGTCATCTAAAAATGCATCCGAATCATCAGAAAGAAACTTATTCCACACCTGTTGATTTCTGCTATTATAAAATGGCAGAAACATCTTATAAAAGTCATCATGTTTACTGGTGATCTGTTGTTCCAGCTTTATTAACATCTTACTGTTGGATTGTCTTTTCTCCAAAACATTCACTCTTAAAAAGGCAAAATAAGCAGCCACACCTAACATAAGAATGGCAATGGTAAATATAGCTGCATTAATCTGCTGTAACCTGGAATAATACCTGCGTTTCTTTTTCACATCGGCCTCCATAGTATAAGAAAAGGCGGAGTCCCGCCTTTTCTTTTTTCTTTGACCCTACTTGTACTTTGCCTCTTTGTCAAGTGCATTGGCAAACTCTTTTGTTCCCCAATCCATTATTTTTTCAAGTCCTAATCCATCTGCCTTTGTTCTCATCTCTCCCCAGAGGGTATCGTACTCACTTTGATCTTTCGCAAAGACCATTTTCCAAGAATAGGTCTTCACAACATCGGCAATCTGTGCGATTGGTGTCTGTAAGTCATCCGGTGGTGTGGACATCATCGTAAAGGCAGAACAAGTCTTTATCAGATTCTTGTTATTTTCCTTGGAATATAAGAACATATTGACAGCTCCATCATGATCCGCCTTCCAGTCACTGACCAGTTTATTCGCATCCCGGTTTCTGTTCAAGGTTGCATCCCAGTAAGAATAACTCATGGTCTGGTCCTTAGTCTCCGTATTAATGGTCTGAGAAGTCATGGCCGAAGAGTTAATAATATTATAAGCATCCAGTATCTTTCCGCCTTCCGCTAAATCCTTGCCATTATCCAGAATATCCCAGCCTTCATCGGTCACATATCTGAACCCATCCTGATCCACTTCCCATACCCCGCCTTCAGGGCCGTTGTAGAGTAAATCCACACATTCATAAGAATAGAAATAGTTTAAGAACTTTAAGGCTGCTTCCGTATTCTTGCAGGCAGAACTAATACCTAAGCTCCAGTTTTCCCCAATCAGATTGTCCTGCAGAATCGGCACCGTAAAATCCTCGGCCCAAACAGACTGGTAGCCCTTGAAATCATCCACATTGGTTCTATCCGTTGTGTTATAACCGGCCGCTGCCCATTCCCATGGGGAGAAAAGGATCTGTCCGTTGTTGTATTTATCCAATACATTGTCCCATTTTTGCGTGATGGAATCCGGATCTACCAGGCCTTCCTGATTTGCTTTATAGAAGAAATCCAACGCTCTTTTGTAATTGCTCTTATCATCCAATATACTGATCACCTCTCCATTTCCATCCGAAGGTGCCTCTGTAAATGGAGAAATCCCGCGGCTGTCCACTCCGTAGAGTGTGGAGATATAAGTGGCCAATGCCATGTTGTTATTGTCCCAGCCGCTGAATAAAGATATGCCATATACCTTCTTGCCCTCTTCCGTCTCAGGATAGGCTTCCTGCATCTCTTTCAGCACCGGTATGTAATCTTCCAGTGTCTTAATCTCCGGTTTCCCAACTTTTTTATAGACATCCCATCTCAGCTGGGGATTAAAGTTGATATCGTCCTGGGTTCCGATTTTGGTAGGCATGATATACAGCCCCTTCTCATCGCCGCCGGTAAGGTCTTGCTGATAATTTCTGGCACTATCATACATCTCATTTTCAAAGATATTGGGAAGTTGGTCTTTGTACTCATTCAAGTTCAACAACAGGCCTGCACTCGCTGCATTTTTCGCATCTTTTGGATTATTGAATCCTACGATATCCGGCAGCTCTCCACTGGCCAGCAAGGACTGCATAATCTGTCCGGCACCGGTACCTACGTCATCTTGCAGATTCAGCGTGATGCCCAGTTTCTCTTTCAAAATGTCGGTAAACCAGGTGGCTTTCTGTGTTGCACTTGAGTTTCCACCAAATGAGATAAAACCGGTTAAAGTAACATTTTCCACTTCACTCTTCTCTTTGACCTCAGGACTCTTCCCGCTCCCGCAGGCGGCCATAGAACTGACCATTGCTACACACAGTAAACCTGTCGTAAACTTCTTTAAAACCTTGTCCAGTTTCATACTTCTTCTCCTTTAAAATATATTTTTATTATTGAAGGCTGTACTTACCCCTTGACAGCCCCAATCATAACACCCTTGACAATATAACGCTGGAAGAACGGATATACCAATAATATAGGTAATACCGTCACCGCTGTTATCGTAAATCGAATGGAAGCCGGCGTCAGTGTCAGCTGTGCCGAATTCGTGATGGATGTTGCATTCTGCTGCATCATCTGCGCCAACGTATTAACTTCGTTGAGATACTTATATAAGATGTACTGCAATGTATAGAAATTATTTTTGGTCATATACATAACGGTATCCATAAAGGAGTTCCATTGCTGAACGGCGGAGAAAATAGCTACCGTCGCTATAATAGGCTTTGACAATGGAAATACCACGTAAAAAAATCGTTTCAAATATCCGGCACCATCTAATTCTGCCGATTCCTCCAGTGAATCCGGGATGGATTCTATGTATGTCTTTGCCAAAATTACATTAAATGGGGAAGCCAGGGCCGGTAAAACATAGACCCAAAAATTATTTAAGAGCCCCAGGTTCTTCATGTTGATATAGGCCGGTATAATTCCCGCATTTAAGTACATCGTGACAATGATAAAGCGATACCAAAACTTACGGTTCCAGTACTCCTTCTTCGTCATGGCATATCCCAGAAATGAGGCCGCTATTACGGAAAAGGCCGTACCGATAATCGTCCTCGCTACAGAGACGAAGAAAGCCGGAAACAATCCTTGGATTTTAAAGACCTCAAGGTAGTTATTGAGGTGAATATCTTTTGGTATGAAGGTAATTGCACCCTTGGCAACCAAATCATTACCACTGATTGTATTGATAAAGATATAGTAAAAAGGGAAGGCACAAATCAATGCCAGAAATATAAAGATAAAGGTATTAATTATATCAAATGTAGTCACTTTTTTCTTTTTCAATCGTTTCACCTCCCCTAAAATACCGATTCATGTCGTATTAGTTTGGATGCGCCATTGGCCATAAACAGCAACGTGACACTAATTAGTGATTTCAGCATGCCCACAGCCGTGGAATAGGAAATGTTATTGCCTACCAAACCGTTGTTATACACATAAAGATCTAAAACTTCAATATGTTCCTTATTCATTGCATTTTGGAATACAAAATACTGATCCATGCCATTATTTAGGAAATTAGCAATGGAAAGCAACAATAATACGAAGAATGTAGGCAATAGTGAGGGAATTGTTAAGTACCAAATCTTCTGAAATCTTCCGGCTCCATCAATTTCCGCCGCCTCATACATCCCCACATCCACGCTGCTAAGTGCCGAGATATACATGATGGCACTCCATCCCAGTGATTTCCAGATGCCCACCAACCACATTGTAACCCAGACATGATCCTGTGACGCCAGGAAATTAATTCCATGTTCGCTTAGGCCCAGCGCCTTTAATATGTTATTTACGAGCCCCCCGTCCACGGCAAAAAGTGAATACGCCAGGGAAAATACCAAAACCCAGCTGATGAAGTTGGGAATTGTCGTAACCGTCTGCACGATCTTCCTGCATTTATGGAGTCGTATCTCCGATAAAAAGATAGCAAATAGCATAGGCAAGGGGGATGCCAAAATCCCCAGCAGACTCATGGCAAATGTATTCTTTAGTACCCTGATCAAATCCTCCCTCACAATGGCATTTGAAAATGGTTCTAAAAAGTGCTTAAATCCTACGAACTTGCAATCCATTAAGCTAAAACCTGCCTTATAGTCAAAAAATGCATAGCGCCATCCAAAGAGTGGCATATAGCAGAATATAAAAGTAGCTATTAAAAAAGGCAACGTCAGTAAAAAAAGGCGGACGCCGTTCTTATTACTTATAACGCCCTTACGCTTCATATATTTTCCTCCTTCTCATAAGTCATTATTCCATGCATGTCACTTTATACTAAAAGTATACCGAATCTTATACCAAACTTGTATGATATTAATCTTAGATTTTTTTCATAATTTAATACGATTATTCAATTTCTAAAGGTGTATGCTCCCTTCCAGGAAATCATAGCCTATGTTTCTAACCGTTTTGTCTTTTAAAGTGATTATAATCTCGCTATCTCCGGAAGTATCCTTCGGATCCCCGTATTCAACATCCTTGATTGGAAAAATCTCATCATATGTGAAGTCCTCATGGCTCTCTTTTGTGATGACTTGGGAGATGAAAATAGTGGGCACCCCCTCACCCGGCTCTTTTCTGGTTGCCCTTGCATAGATAATAATGGACTTTAGTGAATCCGGATTCGTCCCCTCGCTATGATAAACCGATAATTCATCCCATCCGTCATAAATAGTCATGGCCAGTTGCTTTTCCACGCCGGTGCTGTCATACCCTTTTAAAATCATGGCAGATGCCCCCTTATCCTTAAGTTCGGTAATTTGGGTCCCATTGTCGGGAAAACCATAGGCTCCAAGAGTTAATGCAAAAGGCCGTCTAAGGAAATGACTCTTATCCACCCTGATCAATCCACAGGGAACCGTAAAATCAGCCAGTTCCAGACGATTCAGCCATGTGAATTCCGTAGGAGACGCAAAATCAAAGTATTGTCTACGATACAGAACCCCTTGCTTTTCCTGACACCAGGCAATGCAATTTCCTCTTTCATAATGCTTATAGAATAAATTTTCGAGCACATATTGCTGAGATTCCAGGAAGTTATCCGGTGCAGCCTCCCATGGATACTTAGTATTAAAACTAAGTTTTGCATAATTCCACAGATCCGCATAAACATCTTTATTTCTTATTACCTTACCGGTTCTTAAAATTGTCTCACCGCTTTTGCAGTGATTCGAACATGACAATGCCGGCCCGTCTAATGTGGTAACATTAACCTTATTTGATTTTAACTCTTCCCATCCTCCATTTTCTTCCTTGGCCTGCCAAAAGGGATGGGTTTCTGGTAGATAAAGACACATAAATGCCTTACCCAGCCAAAGGGGTGATTCCGCGCAGGAATATCCTTGTACCAGCGGTGTAAACTGGCCATAGAATCCCAATGTGGGAATCCCATCATGCAGGGTATCCTCCCTGTCTAAAAATTGTCTTAACGCACCTGAACTGATCTTTCTTGCCAGCCCCGGATTACATTCAGAATTTTTCAGTAATAGATTTCCAAAAAATGCAGAAGTAACTGCATTTCTATAGATGCTGCTTCTTCCCCACATGTTCACAAAACTATCCCTGTCAAATATGGCCGGAAATGTTTTTATAAACGTGTTCCCACGGTCCTCAAACTTTTTGGCTAAGGCCGGTTCCTGCTCATAGCCATACCAGAGATTCCAGATTGGAGTATAGAGATTGAAAGCCCAGCAGCTATAGTAATCGAAGGCGTGTCCATCCCGATACCAGCCATCCCCTGCATAGAAGTCGGAGATGGTCTGAGCATGCTCACGCATAATGTCTTTATCAATGGGATACCCTTCCATATGCAGAAAGGCCAGATCAAGCATATTAAATAGATGCCAGTTGTTTGGCACAGTATTCCCGTAGGCATACCC
>DVNN01000071.1 GCA_018714325.1 Candidatus Pelethocola excrementipullorum | reverse complement strand
GGCAATATTTTTCACGCTGGTACCTTGATAACCCTTCCTGGAAAACAAGGTCAGGGCTTCATCTACAATTCGTTCTTTGGTTGTCATCATCATTCCTCCAACAAGTATTCTTTCACCTGTTGCTCCTGCTCAAACAGAACACAGCCACCCACATGCTCATTCAGCAATAATCCATCCCTCTGTAACCGCAAAAAGAGCGGTGAACGCAGAGCCTCCCTTAATGTGGTATGTAACAAACTTGTATCTGAGTAAGGTGAAAAGGGACAAGGCTCTGCACCACCGGCCGCATTAATATGGAAAAACCCTCTGCCGGCTGCCAGACATCCGCCTGAAGTCTTCTCATCTCCCGGAAAAGATATGAAAAGTAATTCTTCCAGTTCCTGCCTCAACACCCTAAGTCTCTGATCCAGATATTCCCGTTCCTCGTCTCCTGGGGCCAACTGTGTCGTCCCTTTGTCAACTGGCACGTATTCAACATATACTACCGCCTTGCACCCATAATTTTCAAGATTCTTTAAGAATCCCACGGATGTCACTTCCCTCAGATTCTCCTTTGTGACGGTAACAGAAGCGCCATAAAGCACCCCGGCTTCTTTCAACATCTCCATGCCCTGGCACAACCTGGCATACACCCCGGCGCCCCTCCTGGCATCCGTATTTGACTCTCCTCCTTCGATGCTGAGAACAGGAAGCAAATTCCTGGAGGATGTGAAGAGTTTTAGATAGGCTTCATCCAGCATCGTCCCATTGGTGAACACAGGGAACAGGATGTTTTTATGTCTTCCTGCCTCTTCCAGCACATCTCTTCTTGTAAATGGCTCCCCTCCGGCCAACAATATAAAACCAATCCCCAGCTCTTCCGCCTGGGTGAAGATATCTCCCCATTGGTCGCTCGTCAATTGTGCGAGGGACTTCCCACAGCCTTGATTGGCCTGGGCATAACACCCCTTGCAGCGGAGATTACACTGTTCCGTAATACTGGCAATGAGGAAAGGAGGTATATGCTCTCCCTGATGTTCCGCCATTTCCCGCTTCTTACGTGCTTTTTTACTGGCTCCGCCATACTGAATCATGAATATGCTCCCACGGGGATCACGAAATGAGGCCTTCAAGATTCCATTCACAATACGATCCACACCATTGCTTAAATATTCTTCTAATTGAAATGGTTTCATATTTTACCTTCTTTCCCGAGATTTTTAGCTAGTAAACGTTAGCTACTCATCACAGTATAGCTAGTATTCACTAGCCTGTCAAGACCTTACCTCATCTTTCTGTGGAAAAAGAAGTCCGAATATCCATCTGACAAAAGGCCCTGCGAAAAAAATCTGCCAGCAGAGGGCCATCGGGAAATTGAGAGCGGTTGTCTGAATCCATTTTGCTATGAGCTGTGAATCCACTCCCTTAAACAGTGCCGTGGCTATAAAACTCATCATAGGACACATCAGGCATACCGTTATGGCCGATATCACGAGTATCACCACAAACATCTTGTCCTTTCCTGGTGTGACCACACGAAATGCCAGCTTCTTAGCCAGCGGGCCCGCCACTAACATCTCCAGAATAAAACCGGCAATTCCCATGATTACCAGTTCGTAAAAGGCCAGCAAAAAGACCTCATTGGATACTCCACCCTTATCCATGGAAATGTTATAAACCACCATTGCATATACCATCACGATAACCATGATGATTGTAAATACGATATCTTGAAACTTTGTTTTTGGCATTATCTGCTCCTCCTCGTCTTTTTTGGCATCAAAAAAGGCAGTGGATATGGAAATAGAATCTATAACTTTCGTTACGATTACAACTCCATAATCTCACTACCATTTTCATCTGTCGCAATATTTATATTTTAGAACTTACTTATTCTATCACATACTTTTTATCTTCGTAAGACTTTTTTTAATTTTCGGCATTTTTCCCTATAATCAAGGGTCTGTTCCACTTTATTTAGTTTGAGTCTACTTATATCGTCTCCTCCACAAAGTCAAAGGCCTCCTGCATCACCAGAGCCGCCGCTCCAATTGCTCCCAGGTTTCTTCCGAATTCTGAGGCCATGATCTGCAGGCCCTTATTGTTTTCTTTAATGGAATTCTCCCACACATTCTTACGCAAAATCTCAAAAAATGGTTCCCCGATCCGTGCCAGCTCACCGTAAAACACAATCTTACGGGGGGCGAAAATATTCACCAACATGCTCAGGGTCTCCCCCAGAAAACCAGCGACCTGATGCATTAAATTCAAAGAGTCCTGATGCCCCTGAATCACGGAATCCACAAAGGTAGCTATGGTGATGGCATCCTTGTCTCCATTCACCATCTCCAATATCTCTTTATACCGCCGTACACGGATCCCATCTTGTATTTTACTCACAATGGCAAAGTCAGATATCTCAGAGTTCAGGCAGCCGTAACGTCCACAGGAGCAGATTCTGCTTCCCCCCCTCACCTTTACATGACCAAGTTCCCCCGGAAATCCGTAGGTACTGCTCACCGGTGTATTATTGATGATCGGCATAACCCTGGCACCCGTACGTACAGATACGAACAACATGTCCTCACATCTGCCATGATACACCAGCCATTTATAGGCAAATATCATCACATTTACATTGTTATCCATGTAACATGGAAAGTGAAATTCCTCCTCGATAATCTGTTTCAGCGGAATATTATCCCAGTCCTTAAAATGATTATAAGAGATGGCGATTCCTTCCTTTTTGCTGCTGTAACCTGGGACACCCAACCCGATACCCACCACTTTCAGCTGTCTATTCCCCAAATAATCCAGAGCCTGCCGGATGATATCCTTAAGCATCTGGATCACCTCGTTGGCCCTGCTATTCTTTTCAGCAATGGGAGTTTCCAGGCTGTGAATCTGATTTCCTTTAAAATCCAGAACTACACAGTGCATCAGCCGACCATTAAATTCAACTCCGATGAAATAGCCGCCTTCAGGATTCACACGGAGCCAGATTGGTTTTCTACCCACTCTGGACTCACCGCACATCTCTTCATAGATCAACCCTTCCTTAATCATTTCATCAATAGTATTCAACACTGTTGTCATACTGTATCCCGTCAGCTTCTTCACATCATACCGGGATACATCTTCGTGAAACCTCATAACACTCAGCATTTTATTCCTTTGATAATATTTTCTGCTTTCTACTATCGATTCGTTACCCATTCCTTGGTATTCTCCTTCTACCCATTATTCGAAAAAATCGCCTTCACAGCCGGGTACAGTCTCTCATACTTCTTAAATTTCTCCAGATATTTTTCATGCATCTCACGCCTTGGATTCCATATTCTGGTCTCGTCCACCGGCTGGATCCATACGTTCTCCGGATGTTGGAACAATCCGCAGCCCTGCCCCGCCAGAAGCGCTGCCCCTCTGCAGGGTGATTCGGATATCTTCGGAACATAAAGCCTGGTTCCAAGCACATCTGCCTTAAGCTGTAGCAATTTCCGGGATTTTGTTCCGCCGCCAACCACATAAAGCAATTTCTCCCAGGTACCGATCTGTCTGAGCAGCAACAGGTTTAACAGAATTTCCATGGTTACACCTTCCTGCAGCCCTCTTAGATACTGGCCTTTTGTAGTACTTAACTGTAATCCCGTTATGATGCCGCTGCTTTCAGAATCATTCCACGGAGATCCAGTTACAGTAAAATGTGGAAGTACCAGTACGGGCGAAATCTCTTCGTCCATTTCCTCCATTAGTATATCATAAATATCTCTGTTTTTGTTCACAGCAATGAAACTTTCCTTATCCCCAAAGTTTTTTCCATACCATCCCAGTAGATTTCCTCCTGTAAAGTTCCCGGGCAAGGTGATATACCGCCCTTTTAACACATGAGGATAACAGGGAAGTCCAATATCGTACAAACCCTCCCGGAAATCCTCCATGGCACAGACCAAAGTCTCTGTGGTTCCCAGGGAATAGGTGGCCTCCCCTTTGCCGTTGGCTCCTGTTCCCAACATGGCACAGGGCTGATCATGCCCGCCCACCGCCATAAGGATTTCTGGGGATCCTCCGATCTCCTCTGCCGCCTGCTTCGTCAGCTTTCCCACATAGGTTCCGGCCTGGGCCAAAGCCGGAAGCTGTGATTCACTGATTCCGATATAAGAAAGCAGCTCCTGATTCCAGCATCTATTTTTAATATCCACCATCATGGTTCTGGATGCCAGAGAAAAGTCAGAGACCATCTCCCCCGTCAGCCGAAAGAGGATATAGTCTCCTACACACATGAAATACTTAGGTGGTCTCTGAAAATAGCCGGGGTTCTCCCGACACCACATGATTTTTGTGGCCGTTCCCATGGATGATAGCAGCTGGCCTCCCTTATCAAAGAAATATCGGTTTCCAAAGACTTCTTTCAGGCGCCGTGTCTGTTCCAGCGTCCGAAGGTCAAAGGAAACGATTGCATGGCCAGCCGCTTCCATCCTCTCATCCAGCAACACCAGCCCTTCTCCCTGGCTGGATACCGCCATTCCCTGTACGGGCTCTTCGCTTTCTTCCATCACCTTCCGAAGCCCGTAAACCACGGCCTCCCAAATCTCCTGAGGAACCAGCTCCGCCCAGCCATCCCGGGGATGGTGTAGCCGATATTCTTTTCTGGCACTTGCCAGAACCCTTCCTTCTGTTGAAAATGCTGTCACTTTGCAGGCCGTAGTACCTGCGTCGATTCCCACCAATGCCATAGGCTTATCCTTTCACCGCACCGGCGGTCAGTCCCTTTACGAACTGCTTCTGAACCAGCACGTAGAATACCAGCATCGGAATTGTAATCAAGGTCAGTGCCGCAAACAAGGTGCCCGGCTGACTAAAATACGCACCATTGTACTGCTGCGCCACCAGAGGTAAGGTCTTTTTCGCCTCATCTGTGAGCGTACACATGGCCAGGAAGAATTCATTCCAGGAGGTCAAAAACTGCCAGATTACGATTACGACGATTCCCGGCTTCAAAAGTGGACAGACAATCTGCATAAACAGGCGCATCAGCCCGCAGCCATCAATCACTGCCGCTTCCTCCAGCTCTTTCGGAATACCAATCATAAATCCTTGCAGTATTGTGATGGCATATGGAATGCCCAATGCCGTATAGGGCAGAATCAGCCCCATGTAATTGTTGATCCAGCCCAATTTGCTGTTAAGCTGTGTCAGCGGTACAACAAGGCCTGCCAAAGGTACCATCAAGGTACAAAGAAGGATATTATAGATCAGAACCTTCCCATGGACATTCTTTCTGGAGAAACCGAATACCGCCATGGAGGAACAGATTGCCACCAATGCCACGGATGAAACGGTTACGATCACACTTCCTAAGAAGTTTCCGGGAAGCTGTGGATTCTTAGCGAAGACATTCTGATAGTTTTTGAATGTGATATCGGCGATAAACAGCTTAGGTAATCCTATGGTATCCGGTGTCCGAAGGGACATGCTAATCATAAAGATCAGGGGAACCATAAACAAGAAGGCAAATAATAAAAGAAGAATTGCCCAGCCAATCTGACCTCTTTTTTCCTTAAATGTCATGATCACTCATCCCCTTTCTTCATAAAATCACCAGCCCCAAGTCCTTTTACCTGGATAATCGTCATAACCAATGCAAACACCAGGGTTACCATGGACAACGCCGATGCATACCCCATCTGCTGGTTGGTAAATCCCATCTGGAAGATATACGTACCAGGCATTTCCGAGGCATGGTTCGGTCCGCCTCCGGTCATGGTATAGATTAGGCCGAAGGTCTGAAGGGATCCGATGATTCCAAGCATTAACAATGATTTATGTGTTGAGGACAATGCAGGAAAATAAATATAGCGGATCTCTTTCCACTTGGTGGCACCATCGATTTTCGCTGCCTCTTTCATATCCTCAGGAATCTGCGACATACCGGCCACATACATAATCATGGACCACCCTGTCCACTCCCAGATATTTGCAAGAATACATCCAAATATGGCTGTGTTGGGCATTCCTAAAATATTCATCTGGCCTTTGATTCCGATTAAGGATAGATAATGGGTAATAATTCCCTGATAGGGTTGCAGCATCTTTCCCCATACGATTGCCACAACCGCAACGGAGGTTGCCACCGGAAGGAAAAAGATTGTCCGATAGAATCCCTTTTTCTTATGTAGACGCTCCTCTATAATATAAGCGAAAAAGAAGCCCAAAGTTGCCTGAATGGGCACGGTCGTTATGATCCAGAACAAGGAATTTCTCATGGTGGTCCAGAATACTTTATCCTGGAAAATCTTGGTGTAATTCTCCAGACCCACAAAGGTCATATTCTTAAGTGTAGACCAGTTATAGACACTGCTCCACCCAACAAAAACGATTGGATATAAAATGTAAAATACAAAGAATAATATAGAGGGAAGAATAAATAAATATCCGGGAATATTATACTTTTTCTTCACCTTCACGCTTACTGATGCCTCACTCATCGATACCGTCTCCTTTCAAGTATGCCATATCTTTCAAAAACCCCATTTAAAATATGGGAGAATCAGCTTTTTCAAAATATGAAATATGATTCTCCCAATCTGGCACTTCAACAATTTATTGATTTCACCTTCTGGCGACTTCCTAATTGCCGCCATCGCTGGCTATTCAACATCTTATTCCTTAACTTAGAGCATCCTGGGCATCTTGTACTGCCTGACAGCCTTCTTCTGGTGTCAACTCTCCGGAACCAACGCCCGCCAGTGCATTCTGCAGTGCAGTCTCGATGGTAGGCTGTCCGATTCTCTGATTCATGGCATTGTCAAGGTCTTTTGAGAAGGAGTTATACTGCTCTACCAATTCTGGATTCAGTTCTGTGTTCTTAGGTTCAATTCCCTTAAATGCAGGAAGGTTGTTCACATCATCTACACATGCCTGGATACCTGCGCCTGAGCTGAAGGATTTGATTGCCTTCCAAGCGGCTTCAGGATTCTTACAGTTCTTCGTGATACCATACCCAAAGTCAATTCCCCCCACAGGCGTAGCGGCTTTTGTTGCACTTCCTACTGGTGGAAGATAGAAGAATCCGAAGTCCCAGTTCGCAACGGTCGTTGCAGGATCTTCTGCTGTAAATTCCTGGCACCACCAGGAGCCAAGAGCCATCATTGCCGCACTATCAGATACGAATGCAGGTGTTCCATTGGTATTGGCATCTGCTGACATGGCTCCTGTCTGGAAGATTCCATCGTCAAACATCAGCTTGAAGTTAGCCATGGCCTCTGCCATCTTAGGATCTGTCCATTTGATTTCTCCTGCCTGAGCCTTATCAAACATGGTGGTATCCAGCTGAGAACAGAGCATGGTAAACACATTTACATTCTGCCATCCATTCGATCCACCGAAGAACAGAGGCGCCACCCCATTCTCATTCAAAGTATCACACACAGCCTTAAACTCATCATATGTGGTTGGCTCGCTTAAGTTATACTTTTCAAAAACATTCTTATTGTAGACAAGGGAAATAATCTGAGCCTCTACCGGGAGTATGTAATGACTGTCGTCCCCCTCCTTGTTCCCCATCTGGATCTGACTGGCAATCATCTCCGGATAATTATCGATCCAATTGTCCCCCCACTCCTCTTTGGCATAGTCAGAATAATCCATTAAATACTCTGCATACTGTGCCGTCAGCGAGCCTGGCTGTAAGCCGATGATATCCGGCAGACTGTCAGATGCTGCCGCCGCTGAAAGTGCCGATAAATATTCTGGGTCGTAATTGTAGTAAGAGAACTCAATCTTGATTCCAGGGTTTTCCTTTTCAAATGCCTCAATCATCTTCTCACCGGTACGTGTGATTGGAGACCAGGACCACATGGTCAGTGTAGTTTCTTCCTCCGAATCATCAGTCTTATCTGACTCTGAATTCGAAGCTGCCTCTGATTTTGATGCCGAATCCGCCTCCGTTCCTTTATCGTCGCCTCCACATGCTGTCATCCCCAATACCATGGACAGCGCCAATAACACGCCTACTACTTTTTTAAGCTTCATACCTTTTCCTCCTTTGTATTACATACAGGTTCATATAGTTTATACTCACGCCCCTTGAAAGAAGCATAAATACCTTCACTCCTATAAATATCTGATATTTATAGTTTTCTGTTCTCTCTGTTTTCTTTATAAATCTCAAAGAATCTGGCAACTTCTTCTTTATCCAGGGCTTTCTCTCCACCCATCAGATACTTGGTAATCAAAATCTGCTCTGCGATGGATTCACAGGCCTCTACTACATTCATGGCATCTTCAACGCTCTTGCCCACCGCCAGGCTTCCGTGGTTCCCCAGAAGGACGATGCGATAACCATCTGCAAAGTAAGGCTCAGCCATCGTCATGATGAACTTCGTCCCCGGCGCTCCATATGGCACGCAAGGAATCTTGTGGAAATTTCCCATCATCTCCGGAAGTGCCTCTGTCTCCACGTCCAGACCTGCCATGGAATATGCGGTAAGCACTCTGGAATGGCTATGTACAACTCCACCCACATCCCATCCATTGGCATCACAGATGTCATATGCCATGGAATGCATGATAATTTCAGATGTCTCCTTCATCCCCCAGATACGTTGGCCGTCCCCATTGACTACAGCCAGTTTTTCCGCTGTCAGCAGTCCTTTATTCTGGCCTGTCGGTGTGATGTAGATCTTACCATCCACCTTAGCTGAGATATTTCCTGCAAAGGAGTTTACCAGTCCTTTGGCATCCATACGTTTTGCAACAAATAAAACCTGATTGATTACCTCTTCGGAAATTCCTAATTCCACCATCTTCTTTTTTGTCTCTTCACTCATGTTTACTCCTCTCTGAGATAAATGTTACCATCTGTTTACTTATATATTCCTTTGTCCATCATATCCTGTAAACCTGCATCCCACCGTGCCCTTTCCCCTGATTGGGGTAAATACTCGTTCATGGTAAAGGACCGGCCGGACACCTCTCTGATTTCATCCACTGACTGAAATTCTCCCAGCGCATATAGCTGTATCAAGACGTTACCCACCAAGGTTGCATAGGGGAGTCCGCAGTAGATCGGCAGATCCAGCGCATCGCTGATCATCTGCATCAGCACATGGTTTCTTGTGCCGCCGTTGATTACAGACACTTTATCTAAAGGAATATTAAGTCTTTTCTTTAAATACTCCGTACAGTATTTCACTTTCAACGCAATACTTTCCAGAATACATCTGGCGAATTCTGCATCTGTACGGAGTGCTTCCTGACCTGTTTTCAACAAATAATCATTGATTTTTTGTTTCATATTCTCGCCTGGATTATTGAAGGATGCTTCTTCCACATCAATGTAGACTCCTTTTGTTTTACATCTCATCACCATATCCATGATTACCGAATAGTCATAATTCTTACCTTCCTCCCTCCAGGTTCTGATAAGTTCATTCAGAAGCCAAAAGGCCGAAAAGTCGCGATAGAGCATCTTTCTGTCTTCCAGCACACCGGCATTCTTAAATCCGCCTTCATAAGCCTTTTCACTGGTGATACTACTGGTCAGCTCTATCCCCATATTGATGTTAGTTCCGACACTTATGTACACCTGGTTCACACCAAAGTCGGGGATTCCTGCAACGGCAGCAGCCGTATCATGCCCAACGGTGGCAATCACCTTAGCCTTGCCCACACCAGTTGAATTACCCACACCGTTCAGAACCGTTCCTCTCTGGGTACCGCCATCCACCAGATTCGTCAGCATTCCCGTCTGTATTCCCAAAGTGTTAAATACCTCATATGCCCATTGATCTTGTTCGGGTCTCAAGAGGCTGGAAGTGCCTGCGATAGAACGCTCCGTGGAGATCTCTCCGGAAAGGAAATACTCCAAAAGATCCGGCAGAAATAACATCTTGTGAGCCAGATTGATGATTCTGTCATCGTGCTCTGGATAAGAATACAACTGAGGAAGTGTGTACGTCCTGTTCGGCTGGCAGCCTGTCAGCTCAAAGAGCTTTCTTTTTGGCAGAATCCGATACATCCGTTCCAGAGAATGTTCGGTTCTAAGATCCCGGTAATGATAGACCTGCTCCAATAGCCTTCCCTTTTTATCCAGGAATCCGTAACTGGCGCCCCAGGCATCAATCCCTATGGCTTCTACCTTGTTGTCTTCTGCGTAATAAGACATTCCATCCAGTATGCTGTTGTACAGACGAAACAAATCCCAATACAGATTTCCATTCAACTCCATGGGTTGGTTTGCAAATTCATAGAAATGATCCACCTGCAATGTGTTTCCATCAAAGCAGCCCTTTGCCATCTTACCACCGCTGGCACCAAGATCGGCTGCGACTACTATTTTTCCAGCCATGACCTCTCCTCTTTCTGTTATTTATTATCTTTTCGATAATATTATCTTATATTCTATTCCATAATTTGTCAATATATAATTTAAATATTTTATTTTAGCCATTATTTTAGGCATTTTAACCATTCTTATTATCGATAAAACAATTGAATTCAGGAATAACGCTTATCTATTTTATCGAAAAGAATAAAAAGAGTGCAAAAAAGGTTCATCCCCAGGAATTTGATGATAATTCCTGGGGATGAACCCTTTTTATATTTTTAAAGCAGCTCTGCTCTTAACTCTTCCGCTGTTTTCATGGATAACAGTCCAGGTGCGATATCAAACACAGTTCTTGCTCCTGATTCACCTTTCTTGGCCAGACGATATGCCGCTCTCGCATAGCACACCAAAACACTGGAAGTGAACTCTGGATTAGAGTCCAGCTTTAAAGAATATTCGATGATATGTTTACTACCCTCTCTGCCTGATTCACCACTGCGAATCACAAAGCCTCCATGGGGCATCTTACTATGATTCTCTTTCAATTCTTCTTCTGTGATAAAGCAAACGGTAGTATCATAGTCGGCGAAATAATTAGGCATATTCTTAATGGTTTCTTCAATTTCCTTTAAGTCTGCTCCTTCTTCCGCCACCACATAACATTCACGCAAATGCTTTTCTCTGGTGCTGAGGTTAGGTCCCGATCCACTTCTGACCTTTTCTACGGCAGCTTCCACGGGTACGGTATACTGAATGCCGCTCTTCACTCCCGGCACTCGTCTGATGGCATCGGAATGTCCCTGACTTACGCCCTTTCCCCAGAATGTATAAGTCTCACCCTGAGGGAGAATGGATTCTCCATAAAGTCTATTCAATGAAAACATGCCGGGATCCCAGCCAACAGAAATGATACCAATATGTTTTCCCTCTTTTGCAGCCTGATCCACAGATGCAAAATACTCCGGGATTCTGGCGTGGGTATCGAAACTATCTATGGTATTGAAGTTCTTCACGATTTCAGGTCCGATGACCGGCAAGTCCGTGGCAGATCCGCCGCACAGAATCATCACATCTATCTCATCCTTCTTGCTCATCAAATCATCCATATGTACCACCGGAACACCTTCCGATACAATCTTAACACTTTCCGGTGATCTGCGGGTGAAAACCGCTTTCAGTTCCATATCCGCATTACGTTCAACCGCAAGCTCAACTCCGCGGCCTATATTACCATATCCTACTATACCAATTCTAATTTTTTCCATAGTACATTCCTTTCCTACATACTTATGTACGCTAAGGCATACCTATTCTTTAGTCAACAATTACATAATTCTCTTATAAACCGACAATAAGTATACCATATTTTATCGGGAATGTGCAATAAAATCATATGACGCTCCTACTCTTCTTTCTATACCGTCTGAAGTCCCGATATCCACTCTTTAATACTTTTCGAAGCTCCTTTTTGTTCATTCCATTGATCTTTTCTCTAAAAGCCGGGTATTTGGCCTCTTGAGTTTCCATATCCTGAATGATTTTATGAGTGACCTCTTTCGTATCCAGATGATGCTTCTCAAAAATATATTTTGAATACAGATTACTGATTCCATACCCTCTCTGACTCAATTCATCATTCACGCATTTTAAGGCCTCAAACTCCCGCGCTCCTCCCGTCACCACCACAAACACATAGTTTGCCTTATCCATCACAATCCTCCAGATGATATGTTTCATCGCATACGGAACTTTCTCCTTATCACTTTCGAATATGAATCCCACATTGGAATTCCCCTCAAAGATAAAGGTCTGTCTGGTAAACTCAGAAGCCTTCTTACAGGTGATACCTTCGTATCCTGATAGTTTTTCCGCTATTAATTGGCAGCTGTGTTTCGTGTCCTCATAGTAAATCGTGCATTCTTCCATCCGCGTCCTCCTAGTTTTAATTTATAGTTTTACAATACTAACTTCCTATCAACAAAACACTTCCAGCACATTCATTATATTAAGCCATCCAGAATCAAATCACTTAAATCCACCTTCACAGTGTTTCCAAAAATTCTTTTTGTATATTTTTCTCCATGCGAACCCGAACTTTTTCCAGAGTGGCACGTTCTTCTTCGGTAATCCCCTGGAAGATGATATTGTTTATCTCTGCTTTTACCGCTTTTACTTCTTCCAGTATCGGATATGCACTTTCCGTCAGGTTTATCCTCAGGCATCTGCGGTCCTCTTCGTCTTCCTCCAGATTTATCAGCGATTTCCTCTTCAAGTTCTCCACCGACATGGATACATTGGCCTTAGACATTCCTTTGCTCACAAGATTCTTAGCCAGGTTTCTGTCACCCGCTATGGATATATGATATAAAA
>DVNN01000070.1 GCA_018714325.1 Candidatus Pelethocola excrementipullorum | reverse complement strand
GTCTGATAACGCTTCGCATACCTGGGCATCCAAAGCTTTTAGCCTAACAGGCTTATTGCTCATTCTTATCCTCCTTTTTTTCTTTCGGAGGAGTGAAAATCCTGAAATGACGTGACTCTTGATCTATTTTACTAATATATAATAATTATAATGCAAAACAAGTCGCATTTCAATCACATATTATCACTCATCCGAGTATTAAATTAAATTTGCTGGAAATGTAGGCAGAGACGCCTTGATTAAGAAAATATTGCATTCTTCCAGATTGTTTTATTATAATTCAATTTCGTCCATGAATCAACCAGATTATAAAAAAAGACCAACCTTACGTCATATATTATAACAACCTCAAGGAGGGGTAAAATTATGGCTAAAGATTTCATGACAATTGGAGAATTATATATTATGACAGGGAAAATCTATTGACTCTCAGCATTGAACAAAGACGGGCGAAGATTGTATTCTTCAAAAGATCTGGGGCAATTACATTAATTGTTCGATGATACTTTGTCCGAGCATGTGAAAGACCCAACAGCAAAGAAAGAGACCAGTTGGGTTAACTGGCCTCTTTCTGCTATCTATAACTTTCAGCCACTTAAGAACTTCTAAAACTCAAATGACTCATTCACAAATCCAGTAAGCAAAGCGATAGAAGCCCTGATATCATCTTTGTTCACAATTGCATTAGGCCCATGGGTGTAACGGGTTACCACCGATATCCCCGCAGCCTTTACTCCATAATGGCTCAAATTAATGGAACTTGCATCCGTACCGCCCACATAGATTACATCTTTCTGGTATTTGATTTGCTCACGCTTACAGCAGTCAATCATCTTTTCTACCAGATATTCATCACAGATCACAGAGGTATCCGAAATTTTAATTGCTGTACCATTCCCAGGAGTATTGCTGCCTTCCAGATCCCCCGGCCGATCCATACCCGGAGTCACATCTACGGCCACACCCAGATCCGGCTGTATCCGTTCCGCAGTCACCTTGCTTCCACGACAACCTTCCTCCTCCTGAACCGTGAAGACAAAGTAAATGTCATTCTTCACTTCCTTCAGATTCTTCAGGGTTTCCAAAAGCATGTAGCAGCCCACACGGTCATCGATGGCCTTAGCAGTTATGAACTCTCCCGCCAATTCCGCATAAGGTCCCATATAAACACCCACATCCCCGACATCCACATACTTCAGGACCTCTTCTTTGGATGAAACGCCAATATCCACATACAGGTTCACAAATTTATTATCTATTTGCTCGGGTCTAACCCTGCTCGCTATGACACCGATGGTTCCGTTGCGGAATTGAACTCTGGACTGGTAAGCTGTATATATCCAGGAGCATCCCAGGGATTTTATCATAATCATGCCATTTTCTTCGATTTTAATTACCTGCACTCCGATTTCATCCATATGAGCGGCCAGCATAATTTTCTTCTTATCAGGAGCGCTGCCCTTCTTCAAGACAATCAGGTTGCCGATAGCATCCTCTGTTATCTCATCCGCATAGGGAGCTGCCTTTCCCTTAATGAATTCTCTTACTTCTCTTTCGTAACCACTGACCCCATGGAGTTGGGTCAATTCTTTAAACAATTCCATCTTTCTTCCTTTCTCTATCCCTATGATTTCAGTTTACGCCTGTAGCAAGTGGCAGGCGGCCTGATGCCCTTCCTCCGTCTGTACCATCTTCGGCCGCTCCTTATGACAGATTTCCGTGGCCTGCTCACATCTGGTACAGAATACGCATCCCTTGGGAGGATTGATTGGACTGGGCAGCTCACAGTTATCTCTTTTTATCTCTTTATTGTACTGAATCTCAGGATCCGCAACAGGTACGGAAGAGATCAGCATCTTGGTATATGGATGTCTGGGATTGTGATATACCGCTTCTGCCGGCCCTATCTCCACCAGATTTCCCAGGTACATCACCGCGATTCTATCTCCGATATATCTCACCATATTCAGGTCATGGGCGATAAACAGATAGGTCAGGTTCATCTCTTTTTGTAAATGCTTTAAAAGATTCACAATCTGAGCCTGAATGGAGACATCCAGCGCGGATATGGGTTCATCACAGACGATGAACTTGGGATTCAGAGCCAGAGCACGGGCAATTCCTATTCTCTGTCTCTGCCCGCCTGAAAACTCATGGGGGTAACGGTTCGCCTGGTTTTCATTTAGTCCCACCAGAGCCAACAGTTCATAGATTCTCTTCTGACGAGCTTCCCCCTTCAGCATTCTATGTATGTCAATCCCCTCGGCCACGATATCGCCTACGGTCTTTCTGGGGTTCAGCGCCGAGTAAGGATCCTGAAAGATCATCTGGGACAACTTGGCAAAATCCTTCCTGTCTTTTCCCTTAAATCCACTCATATCATAGCCTTCATAAGAGATCCGGCCTTCCGTAGGTTTATAGATACCTATAACTGTACGTCCCAGAGTAGATTTTCCACAGCCGCTTTCTCCCACCAGAGCCAAGGTCTCCCCCTCATAGATTTTCAGACTCACATCATCCACAGCCTTTAATCTTGCTTTTCCGCCGACCTTAAAATATTTCTTCAGGTGTTCTATCTGTAAAAAGACCTTTTTATTCTCCAACTGTATCACCACCTTTTCTCTTTGGCTTTACCCTTGGTGCCCTTTCATCCAACAGCCAGCAAGAGCATCTATGGCCATCTTCTAAGATGGTCTCCGGCGGCTCCTGAACTTTACAGATTCTCATACAATACTGACATCGCTGCGCGAACCCGCAGCCCTTTGGCGGATCGATCAACTTTGGAGGGGTACCCTGGATCACATACAGGTCTTCATCCTTCTTTTGGTCACACTTGGGAATCGACTGCATCAGCCCCCAGGTATAAGGATGCCTGGGTTTTTTGAAAATCACTTCCGCCGTTCCCTGCTCAACAATTTTACCGGCATACATCACGGCCACTTTCTGGGCGATGGACGCCGCCACACCCAGGTCGTGGGTGATCAAAATAATCCCCATATTTTCTTCTCTTTGAATACTTTTCATCAAGTCCAGTATCTGAGCCTGAATGGTCACATCAAGGGCCGTGGTGGGCTCATCTGCGATCAGCAGCTTTGGAATACAGGCGATGGACAGGCCAATCATGGCCCTCTGCCTCATACCTCCGCTGAATTGACCCGGGTATTGTTTTGCACGTTTTCCGGCATTGGGTATCCGCACCGAATCTAAGATATCCACGGACCTTATTTCACTTTCCTTTCGCGATACCCGCTCATGCTGGCGAATCACCTCACCCACCTGTCTGCCCACAAGCATGGTGGGATTCAGCGAAGTCATGGGATCCTGAAATACCATTCCCACTGTTTCCCCCCTTATGGCTTCCATTTCTTTTTCATCGGCGTGGACGATATCGTGTCCATCCAGCTGAATTTCGCCTTCTTTGATTCTGGTGTTAGACTCAGAATGAAGCCTCATAATGGTCTGGGCGGTCACACTTTTCCCACATCCACTCTCTCCAACGATTGCAAGTGTCTCCCCGGAATCCAATTCCAGGCTTACGCCCCGCACCGCTTCCACCTCTCCGGCATAGGTATCAAAGGAAACTTTTAGATTTTTTATAGTTAATAAAGGTTCACTCATCCACCTCACCTACTTTCTTAATTTTGGATCCAGCACATCCCGCAGTGCATCTCCCAGCAGATTAAAGGTCAGCATGGTAATACAGAGAAATGCTGCCGGTATAATCAGCCTGTGAGGATACATCTGGAAGGAGGCAATTCCTTCGGATGCCAAAGTCCCGAGGCTGGCCAGGGGAATTTGTACTCCAATTCCGATATAACTCAAGAATGACTCCGTAAAGATAGCGCTTGGAATGGTTAATGTCAGCTCTACGATTATGACGCTTAAGGTATTCGGCAGAAGACTGTAGAAGATAATATGCCAGGGACTGGCGCCCAACACCCGGGAGGCCAGCACATATTCGCTCTCCTTCAGCTTCATGATCTCGCCCCTCACAAGCCTTGCCATCTCCGTCCAACCCACTGCGGCATAGGCGAGAATCAAAGTTCCAACGCCAGGTCTTAAGATGATCATCAGCAGTATAACCACCAACAGATAGGGGATTGCGATGATGATATCCACAATACGCATCATAATACTATCCACTTTTCCCCCAAAGTAGCCGGATATTCCACCATAGACCGCACCGATGCAAAGACCAATCAGAACCGCGGCCAGAGCTATGGTAAGTGAAATCCTGGTTCCATACCAGACTCTGGAAAACATATCTCTTCCCAGATTGTCGGTCCCAAAGATATAACCATTCTGAAACATTCCCAGATTGGTATTCGCCAGATCCTGGTCTGAAATATTACGTCCCGTTATGTAAGGGCAGACGATGCTGCCCACAATCAGCAGCCCAAGTATAATCAGGCACACGACACCGGCCTTATTCTTCTTAAAACGCCTTACTACATCCTGCAGAAATGTGATACTTTCCGATTGATTACTGTTAATATCCGCCGCATCTTCCGGGCCGACAATTTCGAAAAGTTCTTTTGTCTCTTCCATCTTCCTATTCCTTTCCGCCGGCAAGCTTTACATTTGGGTCAACCACTACATATAAGATATCCACCAGAAAATTGGCCAGAACAATAAAAGTTCCATAGAACAAGGTTGTTCCGGCAATCATCATATAGTCATTGGACTGGATACTGCTGACAAAAAATTTGCCAAGCCCTGGAATATTGAATATATTCTCAAC
This sequence comes from Candidatus Pelethocola excrementipullorum, assembly GCA_018714325.1. Lineage (GTDB taxonomy): Bacteria > Bacillota > Clostridia > Lachnospirales > Lachnospiraceae > Novisyntrophococcus > Novisyntrophococcus excrementipullorum. The sequence goes on along the minus strand of DVNN01000070.1, from coordinate 20,807 downwards.
CACAAATGCTCCCGTCAGTAAGGCAGCGGTCAGAGGACCGAGTATGGTAAGCACCGGTGATATGGCATTCCGCAACATATGTCTCACGACGATTTTTCTCTTCGGAAGCCCCTTGGCCTTGGCTGTCTTCACATAGTCCAGACCGATGACATCTAAAAAACTGGTGCGGGTCAGCCTGGATATAGTGGCCAAAGTCCCAAATCCCAACACAAAGGAGGGGATAATCTTATCCATCTCCGTATTCCATCCGCTGATGGGAAACATACGGAACCCCCACATCCCCTGAGTCCATCCCGAAAGACAGATTCCCAGAAGGTATTGAAGCACCGCACCCAGGATAAAGCTGGGAACGGATATCCCGAGAGCCGCCAGTATCATCACTGTGGTATCCAGTTTCTTACCATTATTAAGTGCGGCCACAATGCCCAGAAACACTCCGCCTGTCAAGGCAAAAACAAGAGCCCTGATACCCAGATCCAGAGAAAATGGAAATGCCTGTGCAATCATACTGGTGACCGCTTTTCCTTTGTAGACCATGGATTCCCCAAGATCTCCCTGAAGAACATTGCCAATATAGCGGATATACTGAACCGGAAGCGGCTGATCAAGACCGTATTTGGCGTACAATGCCTCCTTTGCCACATCGCTTATGGGCTTTTCACCGATAAATGGATCCCCCGGAAGCAGATGCATCATAAAAAATGTGATTGTTATAAGGACCCACAAGGTCAGGAAGGAAAGTAATAGCCGCTTTGCTAAGTACTTTTTCAACGTTCTACCTCTTTTCTTTGAGAGAAAGAGGGATATGCCGCCACATCCCTCTTCCCACAAGCTTATTCCATATATGCATTTGCAAAATCAATATCCTGGAAGGAACTCCTGTACAAACCTTTCAGCTGATCGGATACCAGATAGGCTCTGTTATAGAAGGTAATAGGAGCCATCGGCATATCCTCCAGAAGTTTCTGCTCAGCCTGTACAAAGAGCTCGCTTCTCTTTGCAGGGTCGGTTTCGGCCTTGGCCTGTCCCAGCAGTTTATCATACTCTTCGCTGGCATATCCAGTATCATTCATACCACTTCCGCTGGCAAATACATCCAGGAAGGTGCTTGGGTCGTTATAATCAGGTCCCCACGCCGTGAAACAGATCTGGTAATCACCGCTCTTTATAGCGCTCAACTGAGATTTGTAAGGCATGGACAATACTTCTACTTCCAGCCCAAGGGTTTGTTTCCAGTATTCCTGATAGGCTGCCGCCTGAGTCTTATCGCTGTCCTTATCATTGATAGTCATTGTCAGCTTTGGCAGTTCCGTGATTCCAAGTTCCTTCATCCCTTGCTCCAGAGCCGCCTTGGCAGCTTCGGTATCACCATCTTTGACGACATCACCTACCTGAGACTGGAAGGATGATCCGTTGGCAGTAATATCCGGGTTGGTAAAGCTTAATGCCGCCGTGGAAGAATCCTTCAGAATATTGTCTGTAAGAGATTTACGGTCTACAGCATAAGCCAGGGCCTTACGGATATTTTCGTTGGCCAGTGTAGGATCGGACAGATTAAATTCAAAATAATAGGTTGCTCCATTGGACTTTGTCAGCACCTCATATCCGTCTTTTTCAGCCTGTGCGATCTGGTCTCCGGTATTTAGAGATACCATATCCAGCTCTCCGCCCACAAACATGTTATATGCGGTGTTTGCATCCGATACCATCTCCATATTCACGGTATCCAGCTTTACATCATCCGCACCGTAATAATCTGCGTTCTTTTCCACTGTGATTTTACTGTCATGATCCCATCTTGTGATCACAAATGGCCCGTTAAACAGCAATTTATCGGCCTCGGTTCCATAGAGATTGGATCCATCCTTGTCAAGGGACTCATAAAACTTCTGGTTAATGGGCAGGAAGGATGCCTGGGCACATAGAAAATCAAAATAAGGAGTAGGGCGTTCCAGCACAACCTCCAGCGTTTTATCATCGATTGCCTTGATGGCAACATCTTCCAGACTTCCTGTACCGGTGTTATAATCTTCTGCTCCCTTGATGTCATAGTAGAGGTAAGAATACACGGCACCATATTCCGGATCCAGCATCTTTTGCCATCCGAACACAAAATCATCTGCTGTCACCGGCTCTCCATTGGACCATTTGACATCTCCCAGATGGAAGTTATAAGTCAGTTCATCTTCAGAAACATCCCACTTCTCGGCAATTCCCGGAATCACATTGTTGTCATCATCCAACCGTGTCAGACCTTCCATCACATGCCGCAGCACATTCATGGATATGACGTCATAACAATCCAGAGAACAAAGGGTGGGTGGCTCTGATTCAATATTAAGGTTCAATACACTGGCTCCGGCGGAACCGTCGGAATTTCCTGAAGCGCTGTTTGACTGAGTTGTATTACCTCCGCCTGTGGATGCGCCGCAGCCTCCTGCTACCATAACCGCAGCAAGTAAGCCCGCTACCATTTTTTTCTTCATGATTTTTCTCCTTTATCCTTTTTTAGGTATGAATTTTGCCTGATTCATCAGAGGATGCTCCAGTTTGATGGCACCTTTTTGCGGACATACCATAACACAGCTGCCACAGTAATAACATTCACCCGGATATCCTACAATCGGGGGCTTTCCCTTCTCTGGATTGGGCAGTAGAATATCTACCTGACAGATATTCACACACCGATTGCATCCGATACAGAGACTGGAATCATATCGGATCGGGCGGGCGCTGCTTGGTATGATCTGAAACTCAAATTCTCTCTTCATATGCCTTCTCCCCTATATAATCCTGATTACGTTTTTCATATTCTTCTTCAATATCACCATAATAGTCATGAGGAACCCTTCCCTTCACTGGCTTGCCATGTTCCTGACGAATGGTAAGGAAACAGCGATCCTCTTTGGGATCCATCTCAGGATAGTCGCTTCGGTAAAAACGCAGTTCCTTGGAACTGGATTCCCGGAACAGGCAGGCCTGCAGAATCATCTGAGCCACTTCCAGAATATCCATAACCTCATGGGCACGCATCAGCTCATGGGGGTTTTTGCAGGAAATCATGGGCACCATCTCTTCCTCATAGGTCTTTAGAATAGAAAGTCCCTCTTCCAGCAGATCCTTACATTTCACACCACCGCAATAGTTTTGCATCGCCTTGGATATGGCCTGATTTAATTCTCTCCAATCCATGCCATCCTCCACATATAACGGAGCATAGAGCCGTTTCATCTCTCGGTCCATCTCTTCTTGCGGTGCTTTTGTAATCTCCACAGTATCCGCATAAGAGGCCGCCTTACGCCCTGCATAATATCCCGTTGCCGCAGCAAATCCACAACAGTCAGATGCATATAGCTGATCCCCGGCCGCATAGATACCATCAATATTAGTCTTCAGATCCCAGTCTGTAAGAATTCCTCCCGGCGCTCCGAACAACTGCCTCTCCTGATCCAAAAAGCTTGCCGACTGCCATCCGGTACCATAACTCTGCAGAATATGTTTCTGGGGATCAAAGCCCTTATCCGTATAATATTGGAGAATCGGAATCTTGGTCTTTCCTTCTTCACCGACCATCATACCCCAGATCACCTTCCGCTCCATCTCCGGCATCTTACTCAAATCCGCATAGAAAGGCAGCTGATAACCACGCTTCATCAGCTCCTCAAAATCCAGCGTCTCCGGTCCGCGGTACTCATATTTGGCTTCATCTATAACGCCGCCTTTCAGGAAGAACTTCTGCCCTTCGGCCGGATAATATCGCTCCGAAACTGTTTTTAGTTCCTTTCCGTCTCTATCCACATAAGGGATTTCCACACCTCTGGCATCCACCATTGAAGCTGCATACCAGGTGTTGTGGTTATTGCCCGTTCCATAAGGTGGAAAACTTCTTCCTGCGGCCGAAAATTCCCCTTTTACCGATTTTTCCATCATGGTGAATTCCACACCTGCACGGTATCCCATGGCATGGCCACTGCCGATACTCTGGGTTGGACGGAACTCACAAAGCCCTACCAGATCCGGATTAAAGAGCCAGATTCTGGCCGGTCTGGACATGGTGAGAATTGTTGATTTGGCCGAAAATGCGAGGAATTTTCCGGTTCGCACATTCATTCCCATGGCTCCGATTCCCCGTGTTTTACCATCTACTTCTGCGGTGAGGAGGGCTGTGGCCTCGGTTCGGTCATAGATTTTCACACCCAGACGTTTTAATTCTTTATATAATGCAGGTTTGAAGGTACTGCCCCATACCCGCAGGGTAAATTTATTCTTATAGTCATAAGCAAACATTAATTTTGTTTCCTCATCCCGGAATTCTGCACCGGCGAATTCATCATCCGTATCCCGGATTTTACCGCCAAACTGCTCCATATCCAGCAGACGGTCATACCCCTCTCTGCACTCGATATAATGAGCGATACCATTACTATAATGGCTTTGTTCTTCTATGTATGCTTCTGCGATCTCTTTCGCAGTCACTTGGGAGCATGGATTGGTACAGGCGGATTCCCAATGGTCGAATCCACTTCCAGCAGATCCACTTCTCTCCGTAGCACCTTTTTCAACCAGAACCACTGACTTCCCTCTGCGCGCCGCTGCGATTGCCGCATAGCATCCGGCCAGCCCGCCGCCCAGAACGAGGACATCCGATTCTACCTGCTCCATCGAGCCGATTTCATTTGCATAGGGCCATTTATGTGCGTCCATAGTATTATCCTTTCCTTTTGCTTCTTTTATGGTTTTCACTTTAACACATAAATGCGATAAATTCAATATGTATATTGCATTTTGCAAAATACAAAGAATATTGATTTTAACTAGCATTTTATGGTATGATGAAGGTCAACGAAAGGACGTATTAGACATGGGATTGAACAAAAGTACTTTATCTCAACAGATCTATGATATCTTACGAGAAGATATCTTAAAGCAGAATATACATTGCGGCGAAAAACTGACCCTCAACGTCTTAAAAGAGCGGTTTCAAGTGAGTTCCACCCCCATTCGTGAGGCATTGACCCGGCTGGCTCAGGACGGTCTGGCCATCTACTATTCCAACATAGGGATTACGGTAATTGAGCCTACGAAAAAGGATTTAAAGGAACTCTATGAATTTATAGGAGATCTGGATAGTCTGGCTATCCGATACGCGGCCCTTCATCCTGCTAAGAAAGATCTGGATGTGGAATTGAAAGATTCCATCACCACTGCCCGACGCTTTCTGGAAGAAGAAAAAGTAGATGACTGGCATTCCCTTTCGGACTCCTTTCATCTGATTTTCTATAAATATTGCCAGAACTCCCGGCTGATTGAATCGGCTTCACGAATCCGAAGCCAGCTCACTATCTTTTCCAACCAGTATAGTCTACGTACAGATGCCCAAGATTCCATTCAGAAAGAACATGAGGAAATCTATCAGGTCTATCACAGCGGAAATATTGATTCAGCCATGACTTTAATGAGAAAGCATGTAATGAATTCTTTGGAATATGCACTGGAATGTCTGGAATAACCTAATAATTATAGAGGAGATTTATTACATGGACTATGTAATTGAAAGAGCAAAACCAGAAGATGCCGAGCAATTTTTAGCTTATCTAAAGCAAATCGGAGGGGAAAGTGATAATCTTTCGTTTGGCCCGGAAGGACTGCCATTCACGGTTGAACAGGAAGAAGCATTCTTGAAAAGCATGTTGACCGATAAAAATGCTATCTTTGTAGCGAAAAAGGATGGACGGATTATCGGAGACTGCAGTTTTACTTCACTTTCCCGAAGATTTTCCCACAGAGGAGAACTGGGCCTTACAGTTCTTAAAGAATACTGGCACTGTGGAATCGGAACCGCCTTAATGCAGAAAATCATAACCTTTGCCAAAGAAAGTGCCGGGGCTGAGGTGATTTCACTGGAAGTAAAATCTGATAATATGAGAGCCATTGCATTATATGAACGATTTGGGTTTGAACGCCTTGGAACTTACAAAAAATTCTTTAAGGTTGGGGATCGATATTTTGATGCAGAATTGATGAATTTATATCTTTAAATAATTCTATATGGCAAAACCATTGCCCATATGTATAGAAAACACGCCAAAGTCTATCCATTCCAATCCAAGTATTGGAACTGAAAGACCTTGGCGTGTTTTATGTTACACAAAATCACCTGGATTCAGGTAGGACTGTTACTTTGAATCATTGGAAAAATTGGTTATATACATATATGCATCCTCCAGCATAATTTCACCGGGCTTACAAATGCACTCCGGTTTAGCCTGGCTGATCACTTTTATCTTTACCCCCTGCTCCGTAATCTGTCTGGCGGAGATAATATACTTTTCTTCCATATTTCTGGCCTCCATCTCATCCCTCACTTCACAAATCCAAACGTGATTTTCGGCTTCTTTAATCAGCTCCAACACAGAGCCATTGTATATCAGGTTCCCCCTTTTCATAATTGCCAGACGGTTACAGGTAGCCGCCAGATCTTCTACCACATGGGTGGAAAACAACACTGTCCGCTCCTCTGCAAACGCAACTAGGAGATTCCGTATCCTGATTCGTTCCTCCGGATCCAGTCCCGTAGTTGGCTCATCCACAATTAAAAATTCCGGGTCATTGAGCAAGGCCTGTATTAACCCCACCCTTCGTTTCATACCACCGGAAAGCTGTTTATTTTTCTTCTTTTGATGCTCTATCAGACTGGTTTTCTCCAGGTAATAGTCAATTCTTTCAGAACAGACTTTCTTCGAAACTCCTGATAATTCTCCCAGATATTCCAGACATTCCCTCACCGTCAAATTTGGATACAAGGTCAATTCCTGGGGTAAATAGCCGATTTTTCTTTGAATCTTCTCATAATTTCTTTCACTATAAGTAATGTCATCCAAAGTTACCTCCCCTTTTGTCGGCTTCAATATGGTTGTCAATACCCGCATCAACGTGGTTTTTCCTGCCCCATTCTCTCCCAAAAGGCCATAGATTCCATGGCCCAGCTGAAGATTTACATGATTTAAGGCAGTTACTCCATTCTTAAAAGTCATAGTTATATCATCTATCTTAATACTCATACTTTTTCCCCTTTCTTCCTATTAAAAAGATGGCAATCAGTAAGGCAATTCCTTTGCCCATCAGCCAGTCCCATGTTCCACCCTCTTCATCCAAGCGAAAAACGAAGGAAAAAACACTGAAGTTTCCAAGCAGCTCACTTCCCCATGTGGAATTGACACAGAGCCAGATCACGACAGATACCCCAATCCCTGCCCATAGATTACGAAAAAGATTAACCAGGCTCATGGACAAGGCTCCCCAGAATATAATGCTGGTTATCACCGCGATTAGATACATCCCATATAACAGAGCCGGCGCTCCTCCATAGGCAGTCTGCGGGGACTGCCAGTAAAAAAGCCAATACCCTGCGGCAGACAATACGCTGAGAAATCCAATTTGCAGATACAGGCGCTGACGTATGGTTTTTCTTCTGTTTTCTGACGGCAATAACCGGAAGATTTCCCACCTTTTTTCCCGGTATTCTATCTCATAAGTGTCCGAACAGAATATAGCCGCAAACAATCCAACATTGGCATCCATGGCTATGCCAATCTCATATACATGAGTGATGCCTCTGACCAACGCAAGGAATGCAAAAAAGAGGGCTGCGAATACCATTTTATATGCAGGGATACATATCTTAAAATTCTTTCTCAATATACCCTTCTCCTTTTCCATAAAAGCACAGCCAACCCGATTAATACAGCCGAACTTATAATCAATAATATTTGATTTTGCAGCACCAGCGGAGGCGGTGCCGTATCAAAGAAGTTTCCTGGAAAACGTACCATAATCGCTAACGGCCTGCCATAATACCCATATCTTCCGTCAGGTCCCCGGCCCCCCATGTTGGAATAAATCATATAGAGGAATAGCAGGGGAACCGCCGGCAGAGGATTCTTAAACAGCAAGGAAATCCCTGCATAAAAACTGGTAATCATCAAAAGATTGGGCAATACATAGCATACAGATGCAAAAATCATATCCCTGAAATCCACCGGTAAACCTGCCCGCTTTCCATGAATCATACATATGCCCCCAAATACGACTGTCAGAATCACCAACACGAGTACAACCACCGCCAGGCCCCCAGCCACTTTTCCAAAGATATAGGAATTACTGCCAATCGGCTTGGTATGAAGTAGTTCATAGGTATCTCTTCTGGTATCTCTTACAAATAAAAAAGCAAGCATAACCGCCGCAAAAAAGACAAGAAACAACCCGGAAAAGTCTGAAAACTTTTGTGAGAAATAAAAGGAATAAGTATGTTCTTTCATCATATCTTTCAGATAAGCATTGGCCTCTTCTTTATCTGCTTTTCGATACTCATACTTATCAAAGATATACTCGGAACCATAGAACTGATAATGTGTCTCCAGGTACTCATTGATCTCGGGAATTGTAGTATTACTTTCACCAACTTCTTTGATAACCGCATCCGCATCTCCTTCCGAAAAATTAAACTCTTTCATAAGAGTAGCTTTAATTTCCGCAAACCCCATCTTCAACTGCCACTCAGCCGAAGAAGGAATATAACCCTGGATAAACTCCCTGTCACTTTCATCTTCAATCAACAGATTTTCTATCTCCTGATCCGATTCAAAATAGTGGATATTCAGATAGGGACCAACCGTCTTATAGACTCCGAATATCACTATCATAATACCAATCCAGAATAGTGGATTCTTGATATAGTTCTTAATTTCCTGCTTAATAATTATTCCCATGTCCATCCGCCTCTCTCTGATTTTTCATTACATGGTAAGAATATCGGATAAAACACAACAAAAAGACAACAAATCATTTATTTCATAAATTTATAGAAACTGATAATTGGACGTTCAACCAAAAATGAATCTATACTTTCGATGTAATGTACCATCACATGGTACTGACGAAAGCATAGATTCATTTTATTGTTTCAGTCTTCTAATTGAATAAGGATAACTTATATCAAATCATCCTTTGCGATTGCAATTGACGGATAATGCTCTAAGGTTTCTAAATCAATGTCCATAGCGGTCCCTCTCCATTCAATCCTAACTCTATATAATCTTGTTGATTAATCTTATCCTCCTCCATTTGTTCTATATAACACCTGATGATACCTATCTCTAAATTTTGAACCTGGCTTTCACATATGCTCCTCCATAAACCTGATTTCCCAGAAGAAGCTTTCCTCCGTGCTTTTCACAATAGATACGGCAGAGATAGAGCCCCAATCCAAAATGATTCAGATCATCGGTAGGGTTATCATGATAGTACACTTTTGTCGCAGTTTCTTCATCCACCACAAAACCAGCTCCATCATCCTTCACCTGTATCTGAAAATAGCCCTCCCTTGAAGAAACTTCAATACGAACCTCTTTCTTTGCGTATCGCAAGGCATTGGACAATAGATTCTCAAACACTTCTGCCACAACTATGGAATCCAGATGAGCAATCTGCTCTGGAAGCCGCCTGGAGAAGCTGAGCACTTTGTCTGTCATTTTGCACATCATCACTGCCGTCTGCTCTAACTGACCCGCCAGAACCGACAGACTGATGTCCTGATATTGTAGCTTACGCTCTTCCAATCTGGAAAGCCGCCGCATGGTATCCACAAAGCCATCGAGCCGATCGATCTGCCCCATACCCGCTTCCAGTATTTCAACCACCTTATCCTGGTCCAGCTGCTCCTCGGGTATAAATTCCAGAAGCATCTCCTGATATCCCTTCAACACCGCCAACGGTGAGCGGATATCATGGGCAATCGCAGAACGTAGCGCCTTCTCCTGTTCCACCATAGACCATAATTTTCTGTTGTTCTCATATAATTGCCCCCGCATTCGCTCAAATTCCGTACACAGAATGCCAAGCTCATCCTTACTTTCATAATTGATGTTAAAATCCAGATTATTCTTCGAAATCTTCCTGGATCCATTGGTAAGCTCTTCTAAGGGAATCTTAATCTTATGCCTGTAGAACAAGAAGATTGCCAATATGCAACCCGCCATGGAAAGTATTAAAACAGTCCAGGTCTGGAGGAAGTCGCAAAGCTCCGATAGCCAGCCATCCCTCTCACTCATATCCATATTGCTGACTCTTTCCACTTCCTGCCAAGATTCAATCCCAGACATCTCCTCTGCACCTTGACCAGCATCCATCTGTTCTATGTAACCCCTCCAGATATTCTCCTGATACCAGGTGGCCCATCTCATAATAAGGGCAGACAGGAAGAAGTTGAATACCAAACTTATGGTTATATATAGAACAATTGTCTTTCTAATCGATAAATTCTTTATTGTTCCCATCGATACCCACTCCCCCATACCGTCTCGATAAACTGCTCTTTTGTATAGCAGGATAACTTTTTCCGTATCCGCCGCACCAGCTCAGTGATGACGCGGCTGTCGCCTTCAGCATCATAGCCACAGACTTTTTCATAAATACGTTCCCTGTCAAATACCTGACCGGGATTCATGGAGAGAATCTCCAAAATATCGAATTCCATCCTGGTAAACTCGATCTCCTGCTGATGATATTGAACCTGCTTTGCACCATAGTCAATATTAAGTCCACCCTTAAATAGATATTTGGATTTTCTTCTATACCGTTCCTCTCGTTTCAGATGGGCACTTATTCTGGCCTCCAATTCCCGCAGGCTAAAAGGCTTTAGAATATAGTCATCACCTCCCGAAAGAAGACCGTTTATCTTATCCTGTTCTTCCACCTTGGCTGTGAGAAATACGATTGGGCAGGTCACCTTGTCTCGGATTCTCCTACATAATTCAATTCCATTCATTCTGGGCATATTAACATCCAGTAAGATAATGTCCGGTTCCTGGGAGAGTTTATCCATGGCCCCTCGCCCGTCTTCTGCCGAACAAATATCGTATCCCTTTAATTCAAAATAGCTTCTCAACATCTTAATCAGTTCCTGATCGTCATCTACGATTAGAATTTTACTCTTCATACTTCTTCTCCTGAAATGATTCCCGGATTATCTTTTAGCACCCTGTTTTCAGCTTACATTCCCCATTCTTCTTTTTCTCAACAGGTGCATAAAATATATTGGTTTTCGTTATAATATTGGTATCAATCCCCTGCCTTGATCGCCTTCACCTTCTAGTTAAAGATTACTTACTACATGTCTCTGTAATCCTATGGTATCTTCGTCTTTCTCGATTTTATCATAAAATATTAGACATAGATATAACAAAGTTAGAAGATTCCAAAATCAGAAGAACTTGCCGGAATATATGATCAGATTAAACTAATTGATTGGAAATAATTGACCTGAGCGTTAAATGCGTATATAATATAGGTTATATAGGGTATATAAGGTTCGCTACTACTAATCTTTATGGCGATACTGTACTATATAAGTCCCTTATCTCAAACAAGGATTTGAAATTTACATTACCAACAAAGGAGGAAAACATTATGAGTAAAATTAACATTGGAGTATTAGTGGGAAGTGCACGTAAAAATTCTTTCAGCAAGAAAGTGGCAAAAACTATTTGCTCCTATCTACCAGATTCATACGAAGTTAAATTTGTAGAAATTGGACAACTGGAATTATATAATCAGGATTACGATGATGACGGAAATGTTCCGAAATCATGGGAAGCATTCAGAGAGGAAATCAAAGGCATGGATGGATACCTCTTTGTAACCCCCGAATATAACCGCTCCGTACCACCGGCCCTGAAGAATGCCCTTGATATTGCATCCAGGCCATACGGCAAGAATTCCTGGTCCGGAAAACCTGGTGCAGTGATCAGCGTATCTCCCGGAGGCTTAGGTGCATTTGGTGCAAATCATCATTTACGCCAGTCGTTAACCTTCTTAAATGTGTATACCATGCAGCAACCAGAAGCCTATCTTTCTAATATAACCGATGCAATTGATAAGGATGGTAACATCAGCAACGAAGCCACCCTTGGTTTCTTAAAAACCATTGCAGAAGGTTATGTGAATTGGGTTTCTAAGTTTCAATAATTTTGTAAATTTGATATGAAAGAAGTCGCCTGTAAAAACAATTTTTGCAGGCGATTTCTTTTTTTTATGATAGAAAAAACTTTTCATTCATAGTTGCATTTTCTCTTATTTTATGATACGCTTTTCCAAGTCTGATTTCGGACTTTTTGGAGGTGATAGATTGGATAAAAAAGTATGCTCACAATTGGTTGAGCTTAATTGTCTATATAAAGAAATAGAAGATATCTTCCACAACCTTGCCAGGCATTATGAACTTTCTGACAGCGCCTTATGGATTCTATACTTCATGCGGGAATCTTGCAAGATTTATACGCAAAAAGAAATCAGCGAAATGCTATCCAGCAGTAAGCAGACGATACACTCTGCTCTCAAAACCCTGGAAGCCGCAGGATATATTAAATTGGAGTTTATGGCTGATAATCGGAAGAATAAGCGAATAATTCTCACCTCTTCCGGGAAGGCTTTTGCAGAGAAATCTGTAGACCCCATTCTCTTAGCAGACCGCACAGCTTTGGATAACCTAGACGCTGCCGAGCGGAACGAATTTCTCAGGCTATACCATAAGTATGTAGGTTTACTTCGGGATGAGGCAAATCAACTGATGCAGACATCATACGAAGACAGTAAAACGAGCGAGTAAAAGGAGACAGTATGGATTACAAAACACTATTTGAAAAGACTCCCCCAACTAAATTGTTTGCGATCGCGGCAATTCCAGGGGTGATAGGTATGCTGGCCTCGGCTCTGTACCAGATTATTGACGGAGCATTTGTCGGGCATATTCTGGGTGCGGAAGCATTTGCCGCCCTCAACCTGGTGATGCCTCTGGTAATCATTAACTTTGCCGTGGCCGATTTGATTGGTGTTGGCTCTGCGGTACCCATTGCAATAAAACTGGGGGAAAAAGATATTAAAACAGCCAGTAATATCTTCACCAGTGCCTGCCTGCTAATCGTAGGTTCCGGCTTTATATTTGGAGCATTGTTATTTATTTTTGCAGAGGATTTCGTGCGGATGCTGGGGGCCGACGGACAACTTTTAACCATGTCCACACAATACCTGCGTGTCTATGCTGCCTGTTCTCCAATCACTACCATTGTATTTGCCATGGATAACTACCTGAGAATCTGCGGAAAGATCCGTTTCAGTATGATCCTGAATATCTTGATGTCTGTAGCCAGCGCCGTATTTGAGTTTTTATTCCTCTACGTCTTTCGCTTTGGAATCTGGGGCGCTGCACTGGCTACTTGTTTGGGGATGTTTCTCTGTGCTGTGCTGGCATTTATTCCATTTATCCGCGGATCCTTACAGCTCCGCTTTGGAAGACCCCGACTTACCAAAAAGGTTATTGCCAGCATCTTTACCAACGGGGCACCCAGCTTTTTAAACAATGTTGCCGGCCGTATTACATCTATCATCATGAACATCATGCTGATGCGTCTGGGCGGCCCAACGGCGATATCGGCCTACGGTATCTTGATGTATGCAGATGGCTTTGTCCAGCCCATCCTTTATGGACTCTGCGACTCGCTGCAGCCGGCTGTGGGCTATAACTGGGGCGCACGAAATTACAACCGGGTGAAGGCAATCGAGAAAAGATGTTTTACCGTCAGCGGAGTACTCTCGATTCTTATGTTCTTCATTATGTTTTTCGCCCCTACAACAGTCACTGCCATCTTTGTAAAACCAGAAGAAACCGGATTGATCACCATGTCCATCCAGGCACTATCATTGTTTGCATTTGCATATCTGACCCGTTGGCTGGCATTTGCAACCCAAAGTTTTATGTCAGCCGTGGGTAAGGCAATGTACGCCGCCGTGATTTCTGTATCGACTGCCTTTGTATTCCCTCTGATACTGATTGTGACACTGCGCTTTTTGGAGCTTGACGGATTGTGGCTCAACTATCCGCTCACCTCCTTACTGTCGGCACTTCTAGCATTCTTTATCCTGCTGCGGTTTGGAAAAACCTTTCCTAAGAGCAGTTTGAAGAGCGACAAGGCAAGAGCCATGGAAAGCGAATAATTTCTCGGGAGTCAACCCCCTGTTATTTATACTTATTAACGATCTCAACCAGCTGATTCCAATGCACTTCCATATCCCGAACCAGCTTAAGCTGGGTTCGGGCGCGATCCAGATTATGACCCTCTCTATGGATTTTAAAATATACATCTCCCTCCAGATAATCCATGAGGAAACGAATCCCACATTCCAGAGTCATAATCTTTGCCCCCGTGGGCAACAGCTCTACCTCTTTCGTTGTCAAACTGTTAGCACAACCTTCCAGGTATCCCTTAACAAACCATTCAAACAGGTTCAGATCACAGGATACCTTGGACAAATCCTGTTCATCCTCAGCACCAGTATTGGCTCCAAATCGTATGGAATCTCCAAAATCATATAGGGCCAGCCCCGGCATCACGGTATCCAGATCAATCACACAAATACCTTTCCCGGTCTTGTTATCCAGCATGACATTGTTTAATTTCGTATCATTATGTGTCACTCTAAGGGGTAGTTCACCCTTCTCTAATAAATCCACCAATAAACCAGCCTCATCCTCCCTTTCCTTTATAAATGCCAGCTCTTTGGCCACATCTTGTACACGGTGATAACGATCTTCCTGGACTGCTTTGTGAAGCTTCTTAATCCTGTCCTTGGTGTTATGAAAATCGGGAATGGTCTCATGTAAGGAGCTGGCGTCGAAACCCGACAACAACCGCTGGAACCGCCCAAAGGCAACTGCACTTTCATAAAAATCTTCCGGTTTTTCCACCTTTTCCAGGCTTATGGAATCCTCTATAAATTTATAAACCCTCCAATACTCTCCATCTTCCAGCAGATAACTCCCCCCTGATTTCCCAGGAATCACTTGCAGGGTTTCCCGCTCCGGATCTCCACCATTCTTCCTTATCATCTCCTTAAGATAGCTGGTGACATTTTGGATATTTTCCATCAGTTTATCCGGCTCACGAAAGACATGGTGGTTTATTTTCTGAAGGATATACCTCCTACGTTCTCCTCTTCTCTCCTCCATAGAAATGCAGTAAGTATCGTTAATGTGCCCATTCCCATAAGGAATTCCTTCGAGATACCTGCCGGCAATATCAAATTTTTCTATGATTTTTTTGATGTCCATTCATGCCTCCTTGTTTTTTCCACAGCTGTTTCGGGTAAAGACCCCTGCACTTTAATTCCTTAATAGCCTCTATAACCACCGGTTTATCCTCTTTGTAGGTGACGCCATACCATCTGTCATGAGAGCTTAATACTTCCACTTTTACTTTTTTCTCTTTCACTAATTCTCCGACCACATTTGGAAGAAAATACTCGCCTTTTAGGGGATTATCCTCTAAGGCCGTCCTTAAAAAATACTGAAATCTCTCTTCTAATTCCTCGAGGATTCCCTTTGTAAACCCCCAAAGATTCATGGACACCATAGAATCACCGGATAATTCCGTATAAGTAGCTCCCCCATCTTCTGTATAGGCCGCATCTTCCCCCCTCTTTTCTATCTGGGTTCTTTCATGGATATCAATCAATTCCCTCTTTTCTGATACCTGACAGACCCCTCTAGCCACATATCCATGTTCTGTTAAGGTGTTTTTCAGCCGATACCCCACCATACAATAACGGTTCCCATCCTTAAAAGCTGACAGATAACCATAGATTTTTGAAAAAGCACTCTTACCATAGTAATCATCCGCGTTAATAACGGCAAAGGGCCCATCGATGAGTCCCTGACAAGACAAAATGGCATGCCCCGTCCCCCATGGTTTCACTCTGCCTTTAGGAACCTGGAAGCCTTCTGGTAATTGATTCAGTTCTTGATAGGCGTATTCCACCTCGAAAAAACTGCTCATCCTATCCCCTATGACTTCCTTAAACTCTTCCTCCATCTCTCTTTTGATGATAAATATCACCTTTCTAAATCCGGCTTCCATCGCATCATATAAGGAAAAATCAATGATGATATGACCTTCCTCATCGATGGGATCAATCTGTTTTAATCCACCGTATCTGCTTCCCATACCGGCTGCCATGATAACCAACACAGGCTCTTCCATAACCCATCCTCCTTAAAAAGAGAACCATTGCATCCACTAGTTTTTATGTTTTTGCAACGGTCCATCAATGCACAGTACTATTATGCAAATTGCTCCAAATCCACCACTTCACCGCTGTGTACTCTCGAATATTCGGCTGCATATGCCATAACGTGTCCCTCCAGGGACATCATGGCACCATATTTTTCATCCAACTGATCCGGGTTTAATAGACAAGAAGTAAACTGTGCCATAATACACTCATCTCCTCCTGAGTGCAAGGTCTTAGGGGTATGCACCTTTACCTTTGTGACATTTCCCGTCCCATAATCACGAATCTCATATTCATCATCCTCGATGCTCCCCGCTATCTCACCTTTCGTCCCCATCACCTTGGTCTCTCTTAAAATATCCATGGTGAAGGCACTTGCCTGGAAAGATACCGTAATCCCATCTTCATATTCAAGGTTAATCACCTGATGATCTGCTGCATCGTTGTCACATTGATATACGCATCTGCTGTAATTGGATTCCTTCAGATGCTCCAGGAAAGCCTGCTTATCATCCGTCCGCATTACGATATCTCTGAAATTCTGTCGATCTTTCCGGTCATCCAAATACTTATAAGCAGAATAGATACAGGTCTTATTATGGGGACATCCATCCATGCATTTGGCAGTGGCTCCCTCAGGCATATTTTCTTTGGTAAAATAGGATAACGATCCAAAGGAGGAGAGTTTCTTACACTTCTTTCCGCTCAGTAAAAAGTTAAAGATATCCATATCATGGCAGCACTTAGCCACGATCATAGGCGTGGTTTCCTTGGTATTCCTCCAGTTTCCCCTTACAAAGCTATGGGCAAAATGCCAGTATCCAATATTTTCAATATGATGAATGGATTTCACCTCTCCTATAACACCACGGTCAATATCTTCCTTCATAGCCTTAAAGAACGGCGTATACCTCAGCACATGGCATACCATTAAGAACACACCTTTTTCCTTTGCCGCCTTGACAATCTCCGTGGTCTTTTCCACTGATTCGGCCATTGGTTTTTCTAATAATATAGAATACCCCTTCTGAATACACGCCATGGCAGGCTCATAATGTTCTCTGTCCTGGGTTGCGATAATCACCCCATCGATATCAGGATTTGCAGCCAGCATATCCCTCCAGTTTCTAAAAACCATCCCTCCATCTATCTTATGATCTGTAGCAAACCTCTCTCTTCTCGCGTCAATCGGTTCTGCCACACATGTGAATTTCACTTCCAACGGATACTTAAGTGCATATGGAGCATAGCAATTGGCCCCTCTTTCTCCCGCACCAATCAACCCCAGTTTTAATTGTTTCATAAAGACCTCTCCTTTCTTTCTCTCTGCCGTAATCCCTAAGCTTATCCTTTTACCGCACCGGCAGTCATACCGGCGATGATATATTTCTGCCCAAATGCATAGACGACGGCAATTGGTACAATGATCATCACCATGATTACACATACGTAGTTCCAACTCCTCTGGTACTGTCCGAAAAAACTGTAGACCATGGTGGTCATCGGCATCTTGGAAGAAGTATTCATCACGTAGAATGGCGTGATAAAATCATTCCATGCGTTCATGAAGTTTAAGATGGCTACGGTAACCGTTACAGGCTTCAACAATGGAAATACGACTTTCCAGAATAAGGTCATACACCCACAGCCATCAATAATGGCCGCCTCATCGATTTCCCTTGGTACAGTTCCTATAAACCCATAGTAAAGGAATATCGTAAGGGGTGTTACCAGAGCCGAATATAACAAGATCAATCCAATCAACTGATCCATCATCCCTAATTTCTGTAGCACCAGTACCGCCGGCACCATATTTAGCGGGGCCACTAATCCTACCAGGAAGAAGATGTACATAAATCTATGCAATTTTGATCGCCTTCTGGCTAATACAAAGGAACACAGGGATCCGCCCACAGTAGCGATAATCACTGTACTCACCGCTATAATCGCACTGTTTTTAAACGCCCCCAGTACATCCACCTGATCCATGACATGAGTATAATTACTGAACACCCATTCCGTCGGCAAAGTAAATCTCATGGAAACCGCTTCTCCTTGTGTTTTAAAGGAATTCAACACCACGATGATGATCGGCACAAAGATTAAAATTGATAAGGCCCATAATATGACTGCCTTGATAACGGTTAATATTTTTTTACGCTTTATCATGTTAATCTTCCTCCTTTGCCATAGCTTTTAATACGGAAAATGCTACGATACAGGTGAATACGAACATCACAAGACCAAGAGCCGTCGAGAATCCATATCTTCCTGAACTATATTCTTTGAATACCAGGGTATTGAGCATCTCTGTCTTTCTGGCAGGTCCGCCGTTGGTCAGCATAAAGACCACATCAAACACCTTGAGACCCGCTATTAAGTTCAAGATCAGATTAATGGTAATGGAGGGAATCAACTGAGGTATGATCACATACCTTAACTTCTGCAGGCTGGTGGCACCGTCTATGGAAGCGGCTTCCAGATAGTCGTCCGAGATGGCCTGAAGTCCTGCGATATAGATTACCATATTCTGCCCTACCAGTCTCCATACTTCCACGAAAATAACTGCCCCCAGCGCCGTACTGGTATCCCCAAGCCAGTCGTGCTTCAGGGTCCCTAAGCCAATCAATTGCAGAAAATCATTGATTACGCCAAATTCAGGATTGAAAATAGACTTGAATACCAGTCCTAAGATAAGTGGCGACAACATAACGGGAAAGAAGAAAATAGTTCTTAACAGGTTTCTCGACTTAAACCCCTTGTTCAATGCCAAAGCCATCCCCAGACCGATAGCATTCTTTCCAATGGTTGTGACAACTGCAAATATCAAGGTGTTGGCGATGACCAATAGATTCCTTTTGTTGGTGAAAATAGCTTGAAAATGCTCCAGTCCAACAAAATGAATCTGGTCACTTGCAGAGTTCCAGTCAGTCACAGACAGGGCAAGGCCCATTGCGCTTGGAACTATGAAGAATACGAGATATAAAACAAATGGTATTAAGATAAAATACGAAGGATATACTTTTTTGTGATTCATTTACTGCCCCCTATCTATGACCAGACTTTTTGAAAGGGACCGTTGCAGTTTCGCAAGAGTCCCTTTCCGTTTAACATGTCAGCTTAGAACCCTTCTAAGCCTGCATCCTTAGCTAACGCTCTTCGAGCGGTATCAAACTCTTTCAATACCTCTTTTGGTGACAAGGATCCAACGAACATTTCCTGACATAGTTCACTGATTTTTCCGCCATCGTAGAAGTAAACGCTGGCCTCTGCACCCTGTAACTGCTTATCGCCTGCAATCTTGGTCAAATCGGTAAATGCCCTTGTGGGAGTACCCTCCACGCCCTTTACGGATGCTGCAACATAATCAGTCCTTGCTGCATATAATTTTTCTGCATTTTCCTTTTCTGCAAGGAAATTAAAATACTGTTTTGCAGCATCAATATTCTTGCTGGCAGCGCTGATACAGCGAACCGTACCACCTGCTGTCAAGGTTACATATTGATTATCCACCAATGGATCCGGGAACTCACTGTAATCATCGGGATTTACTCCATCGATATTACTCACCATTTCCATGGGATAAGAACCTGCCGTAATAATCATACCGTACTTGCCACTCTTAATACCTTCGTATGAGTTATCATAGATGTTGGACATATGGTTTTCTCCAAAATATCCCGCTGCCTCCATCTCCTGTAATTGGGTTAATGCTTCTACAAACTCAGGCACGTCGGCGAATCCAATCTCATTTGTGTTTAATTTTTTATAGAGGTCCGGATCATTGGCGGCTGCCAAAGCAGAAACACCCTCCATCCAGTAGTGTGTATGCCATAAATCTTTTACAAATTCGTAAATTGGAGTAATGCCATTTTCCTGTAAAGTATCACAGGCTGTTTTAAACTCCTCATAGTTGGTCGGAATCTTAATGCCTAAATCTTCAAACGTCTTAACATTGTATAAGACACCATTTGTAGCATCAACGCCTGCCAGATTTAAAGCATATAAAGTATCATTGTATGTACCTGCTGTAATCGCCCAATCTTCCAGGGTATCAACCCATGCTTCTCCAGCCAGATCAACCATTGTTTTTTCCGGATTAAAATCCTTTAACTTTGTTCCTGAATAGGACATAAAAATATCAGGACCCTCTCCGGTATTTAATTTCGACTTGATAATGGTCTGATATTGATCATCCGGGCTCAATTGGAAGTCTATCGCGATTCCTGTTTTATCTTCAAATTCTTTTGCAAGCTCTCTGTCAATGTCTTTGATCCAGTTCTGAGATGCCGCAAAGTTTAAAGTTATCTTGTCACCCTTTGCTGTTTTTGAATCATCTTTTGTTTTTTCCCCACTATCCGAATTAGAGGTTGGTTCTGATCCTGAACCATTGGTTGTTTTGTCGTTACCGCAGGCAGCCAGTGAACCTGCCATCATACCCACGATTAACCCATAAGACAATAATTTCCTGATTCTTCCTTTCATACGTAATCCTCCCTTTTAAAACGTAAGTTCATTGTTACATAACCATATTATACGGCTTATTTTCTTCATTGAAAATGCACAATATGAAACTCTTATGTGGACAATAGTGAACTTTTAATTTGTGCTATTTTTCCCTTTCTAATTCCCATATCTTATGCTATATTGTAAATTATCACAACACAATTGGTATATTTTAACTT
>DVNN01000069.1 GCA_018714325.1 Candidatus Pelethocola excrementipullorum | reverse complement strand
GCCGGCGCTTAGTTCTCCAGCCGCATAATTGAAGATATAAAAAGGTGATCCATCCATGTTGGAACCGATATGCCAAATCTGGAAATTGGCGTCCACCAATCCAGTCATACCAAGCAAATTCCGAAATACAGGCATAAGGATCAGCTGCAATACGGTCACTCCGTTGGATAGCACAAAAAACATGAGAAACTGAGCGACTGTGGAATGTTTTTCAGAAAAAGACTTCCACATCGATTTAAAACTTCCAACCATCTATATATTCCTCCATCTTACTTTCCGGTATCCGGGTCCTGATTTTCCCAACTAGTTACCTGGAAAGTTTCTTTTCATAATCTTTATTGGCTTTTAAATTGGTAAAAAATCCGCCAATAATCTTTTTCATTCCCTTCCAGAAATGCCCGTTTACAGCCAATACCATCCCTCTTGCCATATCCATACTCACCGCTCCGCTTGTCATCTTGGCAATACCACGAAATGGCATATTATAGATGAACAGAACATTCAGATCCGGTTTTCCTTTTGCCTCGCTCTTTTTCTTAATGGAAGTCAGCCTTCGATAGATAAATCTGGCCAGTCCGCTTTTGGCGTAATACATCTGGCACAATGCATCATTTAAGCCAAGCTCACCTGACCAACTGTCATCCGGCAGAGAATGCCCCAACAATCCTTCAAACTCGCCGTCCGAAACATTTTGGATTATTCCGGTATCATAGCAGGTCAGCTGTAAAGAGGAATAAGGTAGAATATCCGTTGTGCCCTCTACCTGAATTTCCTGGGACAGCCTGATATCGGATACATTGGCTCCAATATGTATGAGATAAGTGCCGCCTTCTACTTCCCAGTTATCGGTTGCAACATTCCAGTATCGGAAGGTTTTGTCATCAAAGGGAATGATCACTTCTTTACTCTCACCAGCCTTTAGGAACACCTTTGCAAAGCCTTTCAGCGTCTTTTCAGGTCGAAATACCTGACCGTCTGGACAGCCCACATAAAGCTGTGCCACTTCTGCACCATCACAACTTCCTGTATTGGTCAGAGTGAAGCTTACCTGATTCTGGTCTACCGTAAGATTGGAGTAGGCAAAGGAAGTATAGGACAGACCATATCCAAAGGGATACTGAACCTCGATTTTATTGGTGTCATAATACCGGTACCCAACATAGATGCTTTCCCGGTATTCAGAGGAACGCTCTTTGCTTGGGAAATATTCATAAGCCGGTGTATCTTCATATCGAATCGGATAGGTCTCGCTTAATCTTCCGGAGGGGTTTTCCTTTCCCGTGATGATATCCAGCATGGCACTGGCTCCGGCCTGTCCGCTTAAGTATCCATGAAGAATTGCCTTACAATGATGCTGCCAGGGCATTTCAATGGAAGAACCTGCACTTAAAACACCAACGATATTGGTATTCACCTGTGCCAGAGCCTCCAAAAAATCGATCTGATTCTGAGGAATCCTCATATGACTGCGATCCATTCCTTCAGACTCACTTAGTTCATCGAGGCCGAAACAATAGATGACCACATCCGCAGATGCTGCCAGATCCAGCACATTTTTTCTCAGAGTGGGGTCTTCTTCTCCGGTACGACGGTATCCCTGCACACATCCGATGCTGACCAAATCGTAATCCCTTATACAGCCTTCCATGGTTTCCAGACGTGTGGGGTTCACCATAGAGGAACCAGCTCCCTGATATCGGGGAGTGATTGCAAAGTCTCCGATGACAGCCACCTTACATCTGGGTTTCAAAGGCAGAATCCCCTCATCATTTTTCAAAAGCACTATACTTTCCCGAGCCGCCTTTCTGGCAAGCTGGTGATGGGATTCTTCATCGAAAGAGGCATGGTTTGATCCATTCTCCCTGGTAAGCGTAAACACTGCTTCCAGTACATCATCCACGCAGCTGTCCAATTCCTCCATAGACAATTCATGACTTGCCACAGCTGCTAATATCTCTCGGGCGGATCCCAGACCGGGTGCCGGCATCTCCAGATTTGATCCGGCAGCTACACCTTGCACATGATCATTGGAGGCTCCCCAATCCGTGACTACAATGCCGTCAAACCCCCATTCCTTACGGAGTATATCCTGTAAGAGGTGTTTGTTTTCATTGGCATAGACGCCATTGATTTCATTGTAGCTGGTCATAATTGCCTTGGCAGATCCCTCCTTCACCGCAATTTCAAACCCCTCCAGATAAACCTCTCTCAAGGTTCTTTCATCGATTACAGAGTTCATGGCCATACGGCGCAGCTCCTGGCTGTTCACCGCAAAGTGTTTGGGGCAGGCATAGACGCCTTCCCCCTGGATTCCTTTTACATAGGAAGAGGCCATTTTCCCCGAAAGGTAAGGGTCTTCTGAAAAATATTCAAAATTCCTACCACAAAGGGGGCTTCTCTTAATATTGAGTCCAGGTCCCAGAAGTACATTTACCCCCAGTGACGCCGCCTCTTCTCCCAAAGCCCTTCCAACCTCTTCGCCAAGCTCCACATCCCAGCTGTTGGCAATGGTTGCTGCGGTGGGAAAACATGTGGAGGGAAGGGAAGCATTCAAGCCCAGATGATCCCCTTGTTCTGCCTGTTTACGGATACCATGAGGTCCGTCAGAGCAAAAGATAGAAGGGATATCCAGACGGTCGATGTTTCTGGTTTCCCATACATTTTTCCCGCTTAAGATCGCTGCTTTCTCTTCAATTGTCATTTTTTCAATTATATCCATATGCTTCATGTTATCACCTCTTAAAGTAGGAGAAGGACAGTTGCTGCCTGCCCTTTCCCTGTTGCTCCATAATTATGCTTCCGCTTTATCTATCTCTTCCTTGCGTTTTCTTTGGTATTTCTTTAATGATTGTACTTCCAGAGCGATAACTCCACAAGCCAGAATTACATCGATGGCGATTGCTGCAATCTGCCAGCCATATAGAC
>DVNN01000068.1 GCA_018714325.1 Candidatus Pelethocola excrementipullorum | reverse complement strand
TTTATCCCTTTTACTGTTTTAATAAGGATCTTTCGATCGTTCAAAAATTATAACTATTTAGAACTTTCGAGGATGTGTTTCACTGTTCAATTATCAAGGTTCTTATGTTGTTCCTGCCGTAACAGCAACTCGATTAGTTTATCATGTCGTTGTTTCGTTGTCAAGAACTTTTTTTGCTTTTTATTTTTCATTTGCTGCTTGCAGTTCTCTGCGACAGCTTGATTATTCTATCATGGCATGTCCAATTTTGTCAACATGTTTTTTAACTTTTTCAAAAGTTATTTATGATAGTTTTAATCATGAACTCTTCATCCTAGAAAATAAGATTTAGAGCAACCTAGCATGGTATCAACTCGATGAGTTTTACTTAGATGCTTGGTAACGGAGAAGGAGGGATTTGAACCCTCGCGCCGCGCGAACGACCTACACCCTTAGCAGGGGCGCCTCTTCAGCCACTTGAGTACTTCTCCAATGCCTGAATATTCTAAAATATTCATTCAATATTCAATTACGTCAATTTGTGACGCATTGATAATTATACAAAATGGTATGTTATTTGTCAACCATTTTTTCATAGTATTTCATATATTTTTAATAATGTATTATAATCTTAGATTATTTTACTTTATTAGATTTTCTATTCATAAATAGATATAGTTGTTTGAATTCTTTTTTTCACAATTTCCGCAATCTCCGTGGTCTTCAAATCCTTGTATTCCTCATATAGTAAAGGTTGAAGAAAATGAATCTGCACTGTGATTGGTTTTATGGAATTGGTATCGAAGGCTTTATATGCATCAATCAGGGCTATAGGGATAATTGGACATCTTGCCTTCACGGCACTTTTGAAACTGCCGCCTTTAAAATCCAGGAGCTGATTTTGATTTCTACTTCTGGTGCCTTCCGCAAATATGACATAATTTCTCCCCTGCTTCACCTCAGCCGTAACCTGTTGAATAACTTTCATAGATTGCCTCAGGTCATCCCGCTCGATAAACTGTGCCTTCATACAGGTAAATACCTGCTTCAACCCTTGTACCTGTGCAACCTCCTTTTTCGCTACCACAGAAACAGGATTAGGACAGGCATCTATAATGGTTAAAACATCATACATCCCCTGATGGTTCGGGAATAGAACAAAGCCATTTTTTTTCGGAATATTCTCTACTCCATGGGCATCTATCGTAACCCGTCCGCCTTTGTTGGCATGTTTTACGATATCTTTTAGAAGAGCATTATGCTCTTCATCCGTATACTTATCCACATTGCGGGCGTGGCTGCACAACTTTATCCACGCCCATGGTAGGTAGAAAATATTTATTAACATCATAAATATTATTCTTTTCATCTCATTTACCGGTTATCAGAATCGTCATCGGCCTCTTCATCCCTATCTAATTCAGCTCTTTCCAGTAACTGATCCAGACCATTACCCGATGTTTCTTCCTGCGTCACCGTAGTATCCCCAGATTCCACTTCTTCCAAATCTTCTTCTAAAGTTTCTTCCTCGGAGGCTTCACCCTCCTTTTTCTCGCGCACTTTTGCAATGCTGGCTACAACGATATTATCTGAAACATTAATTAGCTTTACTCCGGAAGTGATACGTCCAAGTACTGAAATATCAGAACACTGAAGTCTGATAATAATTCCCTCTGTGGTGATCATCATGACCTCATTTTCTGAGTTCACCGCTTTAACACCAACCACATTACCGGTCTTTTCCATAATCTTGTAACACTTAACACCCTTGCCACCACGGTTCTGGCAGGTGAATTCACTCATAGAAGTTCTTTTACCAAGTCCATTTTCAGATACAAACAGAAGATAATCCCCCTGGGTATTCAACTGCATACCGATAACTTCATCATGATCCAGCAGATTAATTCCACGTACACCCATGGATACACGTCCGGTGCTTCTTACATCCGTCTCTTTAAACCGGATACACTGTCCATATTTTGTAACCAAAAGAATATCCTTTGTATTATCTGTGGATTTTACTTCTATCAGTTCATCATTATCTCTCAAGGATATGGCGGCAAGACCTGTTTTTCTTACATTTTCATAATCTGTAATAGGTGTTTTCTTAACCAAACCGTTTCTGGTTGCCATGAACAGATAATTTCCCTTGTCATACTGACGAATCGGAATCACCGCAGTAATCTTCTCTCCAGGCTGAAGCTGAAGCAAGTTGATTATCGCAGTTCCACGGGCAGTTCTGGAAGCTTCAGGAATCTCGTAAGCCTTCATACGATACACCTTACCCGTATTTGTAAAGAACATCAGATAATGATGAGTCGTTGTCATCAGCAATTCTTCGATGTAATCATCTTCAATGGTCTGCATACCCTTGATTCCCTTGCCACCACGATTCTGTGAACGGAAGTTATCAACGGTCATTCGCTTAATATAACCCAATTTTGTCATGGTAATGACAGTATTCTCTCTTGGAATAAGATCTTCCATGGAGATATCGTACTCATCAAATCCGATGGATGTTCTTCTATCATCCCCATATTTATCTGATATTTCCATAATCTCTTTTCGAATAACATTGAGCAGAAGGTTACGATCTCCAAGTATTGCACGATATTTTTTAATCTTCTCCATCAATTCCTTGTATTCATTTTCCAGCTTTTCTCTTTCCAAACCTGTCAGCGCACGCAGACGCATATCTACGATTGCCTGAGCCTGAGCATCCGATAACTCGAATTCATTCATCAAGTTCTCTTTGGCTATCTGAGCATTGGCTGAACCCCGGATGAGGTGAATCACACGGTCAATATTATCCAGAGCCTTCAACAGACCTTCTAAGATATGAGCACGCTCTTCCGCCTTATTCAGATCATACTGAGTTCTTCTGGTAACAACCTCTTCCTGATGGGCCAGATATAAAGTGAGCATCTCAAGAAGATTCAAAACCTGTGGCTGATTATTCACCAATGCAAGCATGATCACACCAAAGGTATCCTGAAGCTGAGTATGTTTATATAATTGATTCAACAATACATTGGCATTCACATCACGGCGAAGCTCAATACAAATACGCATACCTTCCCTGTTGGAATGATCGTTGATGGCAGTAATACCATCCACCCTTTTGTCTTTTACCAACTCTGCAATTTTTTCTATCAGTCTGGCCTTATTCACAAGATAGGGAAGCTCTGTTACGATAATTTCACTCTTCCCGTTGGGAAGTGTTTCTATGTTGGTGATTGCACGAACCCGGACTTTTCCTCTTCCGGTACGATAGGCTTCTTCAAATCCTCTGGTTCCCAATATCTGAGCACCTGTTGGAAAATCAGGTCCCTTTACAATTTGCAGGACTTCGTCCAGGGTTGTATCACGATTTTCCTCAATGATATTATCAATAATTTTTACAACTGCCTTGATAATCTCACGAAGATTATGGGGAGGGATATTCGTTGCCATACCTACGGCAATACCAGATGCCCCATTGACCAAAAGGTTGGGATACCTGGATGGCAATACCCTAGGTTCTCTCTCTGTCTCATCAAAATTCGGTGTGAAATCAACTGTATTCTTATTGATGTCCGCTGTCATTTCCATGGAAATTTTACTAAGACGTGCCTCGGTATAACGCATGGCTGCCGCTCCGTCTCCATCTACAGAACCAAAGTTTCCATGTCCATCCACCAACGGGTACCTGGTTGACCAATCCTGGGCCATATTAACCAGAGCCCCATATATAGAGCTATCTCCATGAGGATGATATTTACCCATGGTATCACCGACAATACGCGCACATTTTCTGTGTGGTTTGTCAGGACCATTATTCAACTCTATCATGGAATATAGGATTCTCCGCTGTACCGGCTTAAGACCATCTCTTACATCCGGGAGTGCACGGGAAGCTATAACACTCATGGCATAAGCGATATAGGAATCTTCCATCGTATCCTTTAGGTCTACGTCATGGACTTTATCAAAAATATTATCTTCCATCATTTCCTCCAATTATCTCTGTTAAACCAGAGCACCTTTATATATTCTGAAAAATTTACTAATAGATCTCAGATATCTTTTTAGATGTCCAGATTTTTAATATCAAGTTTCTTGGCATTCTGCTCTATGAATTCACGACGAGGTTCAACCTTATCACCCATCAGTGTGGTAAATGTCAAATCAATTTCAGCGGCAGTCTCTTCGTCGAAGGTCACACGCTTTAGAACTCTTCTCTCGGGATCCATGGTTGTTTCCCAGAGTTGATCCGCATCCATCTCACCAAGACCTTTATAACGCTGGATTTTGTTGTTGCCATCGCGGCCTATCTCCAACATGATTGCATTCAATTCATCATCATCATAGGCATACCATACTTTTTTATTTTTCTCAACTTTATAAAGCGGAGGCTGTGCCAGATAAATATATCCCTGTTTAATCAATTCAGGCATAAACCGGTACATGAAGGTTAATAATAAAGTGTCGATATGAGCACCATCCACATCGGCATCCGTCATGATGATGATTTTATGATAGCGTAACTTGCTGATATCAAAATCTTCATGAATTCCGGTTCCAAATGCTGTTATCATAGCCTTAATTTCGGCATTTGCATAAATTTTATCCAAACGTGCCTTTTCCACATTCAAAATCTTACCACGAAGAGGAAGGATTGCCTGAGTCGCACGGCTTCTGGCTGATTTTGCAGAACCACCGGCGGAATCTCCCTCAACGATATAGATTTCACAGTTCTTTGGGTCTTTGTCCGTACAGTCAGCCAATTTTCCTGGCAAGGCCATACCATCAAGAGCCGATTTTCTTCTGGTCAGATCTCTGGCCTTACGAGCGGCATCCCTTGCCCTTTGTGATAACAGGGACTTTTCTACAATAATCTTTGCCACTGAAGGATTCTGCTCCAGGAATAACTCCAGGTTATTGCTGACAAGATTATCCACGGCACCTCTGGCCTCTGAGTTACCCAACTTCTGTTTTGTCTGACCCTCAAATTGAGGATCCTTTATTTTCACACTGATAATGGCAGTCAAACCTTCACGGATATCTTCTCCGCTTAGATTTGGTTCGTTGTCCTTCAATAATTTTGTCTTATGGGCATAATCATTAAATGTCTTCGTTAACGCATTACGAAATCCCACGATATGGGTACCACCCTCAGGGGTATTAATGTTGTTAACAAAGCCATAGGTATTTTCGTTATAAGAATCGTTATGCTGCATGGCAACTTCCACCATAACATCATTAACCATTCCCTCAAAATACATTATATCATCGTAAAGAGGAGTTTTATTCTTATTCAGGTATTGTACGAATTCCTTGATTCCGCCCTCATAGTGGAACATCTTCTCAACTGGTTCTTCCGGTCTCAAATCGCGAAGTATAAGTTTTAAACCTTTGGTTAAAAATGCAACTTCACGTATACTTGTCTTAAGTACATCATAATCAAAGACTGTTTCTTCGAAGATTGTATCATCCGGCAGGAAGCTAACCATAGTTCCGGTCTTTTCCTGTTCACATTCACCGACAACTTTTAATTTATAGATTGTTTTTCCACGCTCATAACGCTGACGATAAACCTTGCCCTTATTATAAATTGTAACCTCCAGCCAGCTTGACAGCGCATTTACAACGGATGCACCTACTCCATGCAAGCCTCCGGATACCTTATATCCCCCGCCGCCAAACTTACCACCGGCGTGAAGAATGGTAAATACAACTTCAACGGCTGGAAGTCCGGACTTATGATTAATACCCACAGGTATTCCTCGTCCATCATCAATTATCGTGATAGAATTATCCGGATTAATGTTTATATCAATATTTTCGCAGTATCCTGCCAGGGCCTCATCCACTGCATTGTCCACGATTTCATATACCAGATGATGCAGACCTCTGCTGGAGGTGCTGCCAATATACATACCGGGCCTCTTTCTTACCGCTTCCAAACCTTCCAGAATCTGGATTTGGTCCGCTCCATATTCAACACTTGACTCTACATTAGTTGTACTATCTGTACTCATGTAATTCCTCCTATTTTCCTTTAACGTGACAGTTAAGTCACAGGCTTCAAAGCATAGCCGATGTGACGAAATCTAAGATTACGCCACTGAAAAATTTATATTTAACAGTTTTTCTGAGTGTTATTGAATCGTCAGCCTTGTAAGATACTGCCTTCTACAACCTGAAAAACCTTATTAACATTGAATTGATTTTCCACAAACTCATCCAATCCTGTACAGGTAATGAATGTCTGGATATCTCCAATGCTTTTCAGAAGATAATTCTGCCTGCTGCTATCCAGCTCGGATAATACATCATCCAGTAATAAAATCGGTGTGTCCTTGATTATTTTTTTTACAAGATAAATCTCTGACAACTTCAGAGAAAGTGCCGCTGTCCGCTGCTGGCCTTGTGAACCATACCGTCGGATATCAATCCCATTCACCTTCACACACAGGTCATCTCTATGTGGTCCCAGGGAGGATGCCCTGAACTGAAGATCTCTTTCACGGTTCTTTCTCAGCTGTTTTTCAAATTCTTCAGCTCCCACATTAGGTTCATAGATCAAATCTATGTGTTCCTTACCTCCAGTGAGCTGTTGATGTATCTCAGCCAATATTGCATTGAGCTGATCCACAAATTGTATTCTTTCTTCGATCAGGCTCTTGCCATACATCACCATCTGTTCATCCCAGACGTCCAGAGTGCCCCGCAGGGAACCAGAATCCCTGATTTCCTTCAGAAGCTTATTCCTCTGCATGACCACTTTGTTATAATTAGTCAACTGAATCAGATAAAACCGATTCAGTTGACTTAATTCGCTATCTAAAAATCTTCTCCGTTCGGAAGGGCCATTTTTTATAATATTCAAATCCTCTGGGGAGAAGAATACAATATTGACAATTCCGAACAATTCAGAAGCCTTTCGTATGGGAACCCCATCAATAGCAATTCCCTTAGGCTTATTCTTTTTCAGGTGCATGTCAATCTTATGAATGACTTCATCTCTGCAGACAAACATCCGGATATGCGACTCATCTTTATTGAAATGAATCACTTCCCGATCTTTACTTCCTCTGTGGGACTTGGTTGTCCCACAAAGATATATGCCCTCCAGGATATTGGTTTTTCCCTGAGCATTATCTCCGTAAAGAATATTCGTCCCCTGATCAAAGGCAATACTAAGGGAATCATAATTTCTGAAATTTTTAAGTTCCAATGACTTCACATACATGTTGTCAACTCTTTCAATCTAATTTTTAAAATGCTTTATCATTCAGACGTCTTGCAGTCCTACTGGTTTACATAATTATTTGCACATTTTATTGGTTTACATAATCTTATTTTCGTGTGCTTAGCACGCACATTGACCCATGTACTGAAACAATTAACTGTTTTCTACCCGCTCAACTTTTACATCCGTGCCCCCAAAGGAAAATACATCTCCCACGTAGAGTTTTTTTCCACGCCGGGTATCCACTTCCCCATTGACTTTAACATTGCCTTCCTGAATCTGGAATTTTGCATCCACTCCTTCGTCTGCCAATCCAGCAAGTTTCATAGCCTGGCCTAATTTAATAAATTCATCTTTTATTTTTATGGTTTCCATTTTTTCCCTTTTTTATCGCGCTACGTTAAAATTAACAGGTAAAATCAGGTAAATATAGCTCTCTTCATCATTTTTTATAAAACAAGGAGCTTTGGGATTTACCAGATAGATTGAAATTGTCTCATCATCGATAACACGAAGAGCATCTATCAAGAATTTAGGATTGAACCCAATCATGATATCCTTTCCCTCTTTGTCAATATCGATATCTTCTTTCATAGAACCCATCGAGGAATCTATGCGAAGCTGCATACTCGCCTCTTCGATGTTGATAATAATGGGTTTTTTGTCTCCTTCTTTTACCAAGAGTGTAGCTCTGTCGATACAATTCAAGAATTCACGCTTGTTAATCTGGACTTTTGTCTCATAATCACTGGAAAGCATTTGTTCAATTCGGAAATACTCTCCGTCTATCAGCCTGGACACCACTGTTGTCTGATCGAATTCAAACATAATATGATTGTCAGTAAAAAATATATTAACTTTATCATCAACTTCACCGGATAAGATTTTACTGATTTCATTCAAGGTCTTACCAGGTACCACTACTTTTTTGTCTTCATAGGTATCATTCAGTTCGATTTTTCGAATAGCGATACGATGTCCATCCAAAGATACCACTTTCAGAGTGTTGTTTTTAATTTCAAAGAGTTCACCCGTCATAAGTTTATTGTTTTCATTGGCAGCAATCGAGAATATTGTCTGTCTAATAACTTCCTTCAAGGTAAATTGTGAAATTTGGATGCAGTCATTTTTTTCAATCATAGGTAAATAAGAGAAATCTTCTCCTGATTTACCAGGTATGTTGAACTTTGCCTTTTCACAGGTGATAGTGGTTGCCAGATTCTCATCAGTTTCAATCGTTACATAACTATCCGGAAGACGTCTGACGATTTCTGAGAATATTTTAGCATCTAGTGCGATGATACCTCTTTCTTCAACGGTACCTTCAACGATAGTTTCGATTCCCAGTTCCATATCGTTGGAAGTGAACTTAATCTCATTGGCGGAAGCATCAATTAGTATACATTCGAGAATCGGCATCGTCGTCTTAGAAGGTACTGCTTTCATGACAATGCTGACGCTTTTTAAAAGATTGGCTTTTGCAAATACCAGTTTCATGTTGTGTATAACTCCTTTCGCGGCCGAAGGCCTCCATAAATAATATATTATAAAGGATTTCGTAATCGTCTTCTTAGGGCTTGTGTAAAAGTGGAAATGCCATTCAAACCCTTGAACTTAAAGGAAATTTCAACTTGAACAAGTATGTTGAAACCTCCTGTATGGCTTGTGTACGGTTTGTGTATAAAATTTTCCAGATAAGTTGTCCACTTTCTGTACACTCGTTATCCACATAGAATCTGTGAATAAAACCTGTGAGTGTATGAAAGGTCTATCATTTCGGCGGATTTATTTTCTTTTTAAGGATATCAACCTCTTCTGCCGTATTCTGGTTTCTGGCATCGGCCAGTTCTTTTTCTATTTTTTCAATACCATACATAATGGTAGTATGATCCCTGTTCCCAATAGATTTACCAATCTGTATCAGGGGAACATCGGTCATCTCACGACAGAGATACATGGCAATCTGTCGGGGATGTACGATTTTACTAACCCTTTTACTTCCTACAATATCAGAAGTGGACAAATCAAAATGTTCTGCCACAGTGTTAATAATATAGTCAGGTGTAATAATCTTCTTCTCATTAGGTGAAATAATATCCTTTAACACTTGTTCAGCCAGTGCAAGATTAATTTCACGTTTTTCTAAATTCGCATAAGCGATGATTTTATTTAAAGAACCTTCCAGTTCACGGATATTGGACTTAATGTTTTTTGCGATATATTCAATAACATCATCTCCCACATCATAACCGTCAAGTTCTTCTTTCTTTCTAAGTATGGCCATTCTTGTCTCATAATCCGGACTTTGGATATCAGCAAGAAGCCCCCATTCAAAACGGGAACGTATACGGTCTTCCAGGATGTCCATATCTTTTGGAGGACGGTCAGAAGACAGGATGATTTGTTTTTTAGCGCCATGTAGTGTATTAAAAGTATGGAAAAACTCTTCCTGAGTTGATTCTTTTCCTATAATAAACTGCACGTCATCGATGAGCAATACATCAATATTTCTATATTTTTCACGAAATTTACTCATAGCCGTATTATTACCATTACGTATTGCTTCAATCAATTCATTGGTAAATTCCTCACTAGTTGCATATAATATTCTGGAACTTGGGTTATTCTGAAGAATAAAATGTGCAATACTGTGCATTAGATGGGTCTTGCCCAATCCAACGCCTCCATATAAAAACAGTGGGTTATATATTTCACCAGGAGATTCAGCAACAGCAAGAGAAGCGGCATGAGCAAACTTATTATTACTTCCCACAACGAAGGTATCATATGTATACCTGGGATTCAGCCCTGCATCAGAAGCAGTGAGGGTTGCATCCTTTTTGGCCTGTTGACGTTCAATATCTTCAGGAAGCAGCAATTCAATCTCATAGCTGGCACCTGTAATTTCGGCGATTGCTACTTTTAAGGGCAGTTTGTACTTTTTACTGACATAATCCAGCCCAACTTGCTGAGATGGTACAAGAATTGTTACCACATCACCTTCTACTTTATGTACTTTCAATGGAGCAAGCCAGGTATCAAAGGATACATCCAGGATCTCATGCTCGTCTTTCACTCTATTAAGAATTTCTATCCACTTTTTTTCTACAAGGTTCATATCAGTCTCCGCCTCTAAATTCAATACGCCGCCAGCGTTACATAATAACTCTACTCTATCTTATAATAAATTGAATTATTAATCAAGTAAGAAAATACAGGGAATCTTCCATTGATTTCAATCAAAATGTGTATTTTTTATTTTTGTAATAGGGTATATGGTGTAAAAAAACAGTAAAATTAAGGAATCTATGGAAGAGTGGTTTATATTTTGTAAGGATATGGAGTCTCTTCTATATATAATAAGAACAAATATTGTGCTACAGCAATTATAAAAATATTCGAAATCCGCCCTACTCGGGCTACTTTCTCATGTTTTGCGGATTCCAAACTCATATTATTTCAGTATAAATTGACATAATTAATGTAATTCTATGTAATAATCATTGAGGATAATGTTGTGGACAAGTCTGTGGAAATGTGTGGATGTACTTTTACTGTAGCTAAAGTAAGGGAGGAAAAGTCTTTATTTTGAAGGGTTTTTCAGTGGATTTGCTTAATGTGGATAATAAATTCTAGATTTACACAGAAAAATTAGGTTCTAAAAGTCTATG
>DVNN01000067.1 GCA_018714325.1 Candidatus Pelethocola excrementipullorum | reverse complement strand
CAGCCATAGGCATGGTTTTAGAAAATGCAAGGATTGACCTGGTTTCAGAAATGGATGATACATTTGTGGAAAGCATTTTTATGAATCCTCAGCCTTCAGCACAGATAGCATATGAACGGGCAATAGAACGCTATGGAGAACATGCAAAAGTGATAGCAATGCCCTTTGGTGGAGCCACGCTGCCAATTGTGGTAAACGATAAAAAAGATAAATCATAAACATGAGGGCGGGTGATTCAAGAAGATTGAGTCACCCGCCCTGATTCCCTTGTCTTAAATGTTGTGATAGTAAAGTTCTTCGACCGATAACGGAAGACGACAGGAAAAATGAATACATAAGATAAATTACTTTGCTTTAATATCTTGAAAAAAGAACAAATGTTTGGTAAAATAGGCGAAGGAGGTATGTCTGGATGGAACAAATGTCTTTATTTGACAATCGGGAAGAAACAAGCCCTTTGGCCAGCAGGCTCAGACCTAAGTCGCTGGAAGAATTTGTAGGACAGGAGCATCTTCTCGGACAGGGTAAGATGTTGAGGATGTTAATAGAAAAGGATCAGATTTCCTCGATGATATTCTGGGGACCGCCTGGAGTTGGAAAAACCACGCTGGCCAGGATCATTGCTGGGCACACCCAGGCTGATTTTGTGGATTTCAGTGCTGTGACCAGCGGAATCAAGGAGATCAAAGAAGTGATGGCCAAAGCCGAAAGCAGTAGGCGTGTAGGTGTGAAGACCGTGGTTTTTGTGGATGAGATCCATAGGTTTAATAAGGCTCAGCAGGATGCATTCCTGCCTTATGTAGAAAAGGGCAGTATCGTATTGATAGGGGCAACCACCGAGAATCCATCCTTCGAAATCAATGCTGCACTTTTGTCAAGGTGTAAAGTGTTTGTGCTGAAAGCATTAGAAGAAGAGGAGATGGTGGAGCTGCTTCAGAATGCACTTCGAAACCCAAGAGGTTATGGGAACCAGAAGATAGAGATTACCGAACAGCAACTACATGCAATCGCAGGCTTTTCCAATGGGGATGCCAGAACTGCACTCAACACCTTAGAAATGGCTGTATTGAACGGAGAAATCAGCGCGGAACAGATTACGGTAACCAATGAAGGACTGGAGCAGTGTATAACGAGAAGGTCACTGCTTTATGATAAAAAGGGTGAGGAACATTATAATCTGATATCAGCCCTTCATAAATCTATGCGAAACAGTGATCCCGATGCCGCGGTTTACTGGATGCTCAGGATGTTGGAGGGCGGAGAGGATCCCCTTTATATAGCAAGAAGACTGGTACGGTTTGCCAGCGAAGATGTAGGGATGGCCGACAGTCAGGCACTTCAGGTGGCGGTGGCGGCCTATCAGGCCTGTCATTTTAATGGGATGCCGGAATGCGATGTAAACCTGGTTCATGCCGTTACTTACCTGTCCATGGCGCCCAAATCCAACGCTCTCTTCAGTGCCTGTGAGGAATGTAAAAGTGATATCAGAAACCGTCCGGCGGAACCGGTCCCTTTACAATTG
Organism: Candidatus Pelethocola excrementipullorum; assembly: GCA_018714325.1. Classification (GTDB taxonomy): domain Bacteria; phylum Bacillota; class Clostridia; order Lachnospirales; family Lachnospiraceae; genus Novisyntrophococcus; species Novisyntrophococcus excrementipullorum. Next base: position 11,147 of record DVNN01000067.1, on the reverse strand, counting down.
CGAAATGCCCCAACCGGACTGATGAAGGAACTACACTACGGAGAGGGGTATAAATATGCCCACAATACGGAGGAAAAGGTGACGAAGATGCAGTGTCTGCCTGATGCCCTGATTGGCCGGAGCTACTATCAGCCGACCAATCAAGGGAAAGAAGATGAGATAAGTAAGAGATTAAAAGCCATCAGGGAGTGGAAGAACGGAGATTAAAAGCCCAGATCTTCACCCACGAGGATGACCATGATGCGTCCGGGATGACGGGATTTGCGGGTGATAACCAGCTGGCAGCAGATGCAGTCGTTGCTGAGACATTGGCCGCAGACTCCTGTTTTCATACAAGCTGTATCTTGGCAGCCCACTCTGACGGCGTTTGGAGGTGCGGCGTGATCACGGATGCGGACGATGGCATCTTCCACGGATTCGGTCAGCTTATTCATACCCGTGACGATGATGACGTGCTCGGGGCCGTTGATAAGACAGGCCACACGATTACCATTACCGTCAAGGTTAACCAGCTCGCCGTTTTTTGTAAATGCGTTGGTGCTCATCAGATAGTAATCTGAGCAGACTATTTTACCATAGAGTGCGCGGGCTTCTTCTTTTGTTTTCGCGCTTTTGCGGTCGATAAATTCATATGGACCAGTGGTAAGAGCTTTTAAAATCCCTGTTTCTTGTAAGGTTTCGGAGCCGCCTGTGGTTACAGAAGCACCTTCAGGAATGAGGGAAAGAACTTTATCGAAAGCCTCTTTGGACGTTTCACAATAACAGGCATCCATGCCGCGCCTTTCAAAATTTTTGATTAATGTGGGGGCGGCCAATTGGTATCGTTCTGATTTATAAGACATAGAGTACCTCCTTAAAAATAAAAATGATAAATATGTAGCGTTAACATGCTGACATTTGCTTGTTAAAATCTATTATACTATAGCAAGGGATTAAAAGTTAAGAAAAATTTATGAATTTTTCACTGTTTATTCAACACTTTTTGGTCAAAATCAAGTATACTAGAGCTATATGGAGATACAAGGACACAGTTTTCAAGAGACCCATCTGAATGCTTGATGAGAACCAATCAACTGGAAACTTTAAGTCCAGAGTAACATACCGTATTAGAGTAATGGGGTTAGGAGAAGAATATATGAATATTTTATTTTTTATTACACCTAAAAGCGAAGTGGCTTATATTAATGACGAATTCAGCCTGAGACAAACCATTGAGAAGATGGAACACCATAAATATACTGCCATTCCATTGTTGAATCGGAAAGGGATTTACATAGGCACCATCACAGAGGGTGACCTGCTTCGTTGTATCAAAGACCGTTCTGATTTGAATCTGCATGTTGCGGAAGATATCCCGATCATAGAGGTTCAGCGCCGCTGGCACAATGAACCGGTGAATATAAACTGCAATATCGAAGATTTGGTGACCGTATCCATGAAGCAGAATTTTGTTCCTGTGGTGGATGACGAAGGTGTATTTATTGGAATTATCAGAAGAAAAGATATCATTCAGTATTGTTTTGAGAAGTCAGGGGTGAAAGATCTGGAACATAGTAAGGCCAAAGAACCGGCAATGGTTTAGTAATTAAAATCAATTGGGGACAGTGATGGAAGAGACTATCACTGTCCCCAATTTGATGGAAATCACCTTGATTATTGGAAATAGCCGTGATATGATTATTAATATTGTGACATGAGGTGGAAAGAATGATAAAAATTGTAGATTTAATTACGGGAGAGATGCAGCAGGCATTTACAAATGCCGGATATGAGGCGTCTTACGGAAGAGTCAGCCTGTCCAATCGCCCGGATTTATGTGAATATCAATGTAATGGTGCCATGGCTGCCGCAAAGGCTTATAAAAAGGCGCCGATTATGATTGCAAATGACGTGGTTGCTCAGTTGGAGTCATCTAAGGTGTTCGATGAGATAACAGCCGTTAATCCAGGATTTATTAATCTGAAGTTAAATAAAGAATTTCTGGTAGACTATTTGAATCAGATTCAGAAGGACAAGGATTTGTCCATCGAGAAGGCGAAAGAGCCTAAGACAATCATGTTAGACTATGGCGGTCCAAACGTGGCAAAACCCCTTCATGTAGGACATCTGCGTTCTGCAATTATAGGAGAAAGCATAAAGCGGATAGGACGCTATTTGGGACATGAGATGATTGGTGATGTGCATCTGGGTGACTGGGGTCTTCAGATGGGGCTGATTATCTCAGAGTTGAAGGAACGTCAGCCAGAACTGGTTTATTTTGACGAGGGTTATACCGGAGAGTATCCGGAAGAAGCCCCATTTACCATCGGTGAACTGGAGAAGATCTATCCTGCTGCCAGTGCAAAATCAAAGGAAGACGAAACCTTTAAAGCGAAGGCTATGGAGGCAACCCATCAGCTTCAGCAGGGAAACAGAGGATATCTGGCACTCTGGAATCATATTATGAATGTTTCTGTATCAGACTTAAAGAGTAATTATAAGAAGCTGGATGTGGAATTCGATCTGTGGAAGAAGGAATCCGATGCCCAGCCGTACATCCCAGATATGGTTAAGTACTTAAAGGACAATGGTTATGCCCATCTGGATCAGGGGGCATTGGTTGTGGATGTGAAGGAAGAGGGGGACACGAAAGAGATTCCTCCTTGTATGATATTGAAATCAGACGGTGCTTCCTTATATAACACTACAGATTTAGCCACGATTGTGGAGCGGATGAAGTTATTCCATCCGGACGAAATCATCTATATCGTAGATAAGCGTCAGGAATTATACTTTACCCAGGTGTTCCGCTGTGCAAGGAAGACGAAGCTGGTGGACGAGGATACCAAACTTCAATTCTTAGGATTTGGAACCATGAATGGCAAGGATGGAAAGCCTTTTAAAACCCGTGAAGGCGGAGTTATGCGTCTGGAAGCGTTGATCAATGAGATCAATGAAGAGATGTATAAGAAGATAGTGGACAACCGTAGTGTGAAAGATAAGGATGCCCAGAAAACAGCGGAAATCGTTGGTCTGTCAGCCATTAAATACGGGGATTTGTCCAATCAGGCATCGAAAGACTACGTGTTTGATATTGACCGATTCACTTCATTTGAAGGAGATACCGGCCCATATATTCTGTATACCATCGTACGTATTAAATCCATACTTGGGCGCTACGCAGAAGAGGGTGGAGAACAGATAAAAGGTGGCATCCGTATGCCGGCCAGTGAAAGTGAAAAGGCGCTGATGCTTGAAGCAGCCAAGTTTAACAGCGTTGTGGAAACCGCTTTTGAAGAAAAGGCACCACATAAAATCTGTTCCTATATTTACGATTTTGCCAATGCCTTTAACCGGTTCTATCATGAAACGAAGATCTTAAGTGAGACAGATGCAAATAAGAAAGGGTCTTGGATTTCATTGTTGGATCTGGTTCGCGAGATTCTGGAAACCAGCATTGATATGCTTGGATTTTCGGCTCCAGACAGGATGTAAGTCAAGAAAGAGAATAATTTATTATTAGTTTTACACACTATAAAGTTGGATTTAGCTTCGCTGAGCAGGAATTTAACTTTATGGTGTGTTTTTGATTCGGAATTGGGTATTGATAATAAAACTCTAAAGTGTTATAATGTGAAAAGATTCCCTTTCCCGGAAGCATTCGCTTCGAGGAATCTGTAATAAGTATTTCATGGGTATGTCACCCTGAATTTCAGACATTAATTTAATTGAAAAGAGTTATTTTACTAAGAGAAAAAGTTTTTTTGCATGGAGGTGGTTTACATTGGTAGATGTGGACGTATCATAGGCGAAAAATATATGTTGATAGAATCCATGGGCAAAGGCGGGTTTGGAGAAGTATATCTTTCCATCGATGTTCATCTGGGTAAATCGTGGGCTGTCAAGCGCCTTCTTCATCAGGACGCCAATGGACTTCATGAAGCGACCATGATGAAAGAATTGGATTATCACACCCTTCCAAGAGTTGTGGATCTTATCAGGGAGGAGGACGGTGTCTATCTGGTAATGGATTATCTACAGGGGAAAAGTATAGGCCAGATGCTGCGGGCAGGGCATTATTTCTCTCAGAATGAGGTTTTGGAAATTGGTATCCGGCTAGCCGATACATTGGAATATCTCCATGGGAAGAATCCACCCGTTCTATACCGGGATATGAAGCCGGATAATATTATGCTTACCGATGAAGGCCAGATTAAACTGGTGGACTTTGGTATTGCTTCCTTGATGTGCATGGAAACAGGAGGGGTGGAAGGCCCCGGTGGCACCAGGGGCTATGCGGCACCTGAACAGTTTGGAGGAACCTGTGATCTGACCACAGATCTATTTGGCCTTGGTATGACGTTAAAGATACTTTCCAGAGGAAAGGGAGCATTGCGGCCTGTGATTCGCAGATGTACCAGGCGGAGAAAGGCCCAGAGGTATCAGAGTGCATCGCAGGTTAGACAGCGTTTGGAACAGATTTATGAGAATAAGAGGCAGAATCAAAAGTTGACAGGATGGATTCTTGGTTGCTTGGGAGTACTTCTGGCAGCCGGAGCAGTTTATTCACTGGTTTCGGAATCATACCAGCAGAGATATTATCGTCTGATGGAGGGGGCGGCCCAACTGGTAAAGGATTCAAAAGAGCTGGATAAAGCTGCAGAGTTATATAAAGATGCAAGTGAAATCTGTCCGGAAAAGGAAGATACCTATTTGAAGCTTATGGATGTTTGCCTGTTGTCAGGGCAGACTCAAACAGCCGTGGATTGGCTGAATTATGTATGGGATGTCTATCCCGAGGAGACATCGGATCATAAATTGATCAGGGAACGGCTGGCCTTGTTATATTTTTGTGGTAATTCTTTAGAACCAGATTTTTATAAAGATTATGATAAGGCTGCAAAACTATTTCGGTATCTGTCGGAAGAAAATCAGATGTGGATGCAGGCGAGGAAGCTGGCAGAAAGCCTTGGCCGTTTTGGAAGTGAAATCCGCTGGGAGGAGATTAAGGAAGCACTGAATTATTTGGAAGTCTATGGGGAAAGAATGGTCTCACAGCATAAAACTGAATACGCCTGTGAACTATATATAATCTGTGGAAGCATCTATCTGACAGAAGCTTCCTATCTATGGGATGAGGAACATAATCCCTACAGGAAAGGAATCTATTGTTACGAGAAAGCAAAGGAGATTGCAGAAACTGCAAAGCTTGACCCGGGACTGAAACAGGAAATCCTGGAGCGGCTTGCATCTGCCTGTTATCTTACCGCTGTCTTGGAAAATCTTCTCGAGGACGGGAATCGTGAGGAGGAGATAAGTACGGCCAATCTGGAAAAAAGCATATCTTATGGCAATCAGCTATTGCAAATGACAGGTAGCAGTAGCCTGATACAGAGGATTCTTTTGCGGGAAGCTTCAGCCAGAAGGCTTCAGAATAATCAGGAAGCGGCCACTCAATGTTATGAAGCATACCTGCTGGAATACCCGGAGGATGTGGAAGGGTTATGTGCTTATGCAGAACTTCTTATGGAAAACCAAGAATATGAGCGTGCTCACATAATTATGGGGCGAGCGGCACAGTTGCCAGAAGCTGAGAATAACAGAAACTATAAGATATTAATAGAACGTTTGGAGGGATTGGAATGAAATATAAAAAAATATGCTGTATATTAAGTGCTATGCTGGTAATCCACCCACAGTACATTAGAGCGGAAGGGCAGGCGGACGAGAGGAATCATACAGTTTGGGAGATGGAAGATGCATCAGATAAGTGTGAGGAATTACCTTCTGAAATTGTTGTAGAAAATCAAGTGAATTCAGGAGAGGAATCATTTGATATAGAGGAAGGGGAGGAACAAAGTGGACTAGAACGGCATAAAGAGGGGAGGGAGGGAGAAGAAAATACAGGTATGGGACAGAATCAGGAAGGTGAGGAGATACAAGAAAAAGGTGCAGATGTAGATCAGGTTGAAGAATGTGAAAGCGAACAGAACGAAAGTGCAGGTGTAGAGCAGGATAAGGACTGTGAAAGTGGGCAGAACGAAAGTGCAGGTGTAGAGCAGGATAAGGACTGTGAAAGTGAGCAGAATGAAAGTGCAGATGTAGAATCGGATGAAGAGAGCAAAGATGGGAAGGAAGAGAATAGAGAGATAGAAGGGGAGGAAGATGATGAAAACGTCGGGATAGATGATCCAGGTATAGAACCGATTGCTAATGAAGGGGATGGGAAAGAGGAAGGCCCGGAGCAGAGTCCCGATTATTCAGATGACAGGGAAGGACAACAAAATGAAGAAGAGCTTAATAATAATCAAGCAGACCACGAAGATGGTATAGAAGTCATGGATGAGCAGATGAAACCTGAACCCAGAATAATCGTTCAGAATATTCAGCAGTTTTCCGCTTATTCCAGAACCGTTATCCCTGAAATCATCATTGAATCCTTAGAGCCGGCATCAGTGGAACTTATATTGGAAAGTAAGTCCAAGGGAATACTGGCACAGCAGGTAGCTGTTAGGGAAGTGGATGGAAGGTTGTGCTATTCTTTGCCTGAAATTGAAGATGATGATCAATATATTCTTAGAATTAAGAATCATTCTTCGGATAAGACATATGAGCAGGCAGTGGTTTTTTCTGTAAATCGTACAGGAACAATCTTTCAATATGATGAAAGTAAATCAGAAGTCACATTGAGTGAAACATTTACTCCACAGATACATCTACAGAATATAGACAGTACGGAGATTTTATCTTGTATGGTGAATGGAAGGGAAACCGCTTATGACAGGCAGGGAGATCAAATCATCGTCTCGGAGGAGTTTCTAAAAGAAGGCAAAAACCAGATTATCGTAGCCGTAAAGGATCAGGCAGGAAATGTCTCTATTATGGATCCCTGGGAGTTCATGATCTGCCATTCGGAAGGGGATAATAATCTGGAGAGTGTAGCGGGAGTAGAAAAGAAGGAGGGAATCTGGAGGTATCTATATCTGCTTATAGAAACCCTGCTGTCACAGCTGGGAAGTGGAACCCCCTATAAACAATTATGAGGTATGATGGGATAGAGGAAGAAGGGAGAATAATATTGTTTGTAAAGCCGATTAATCTCTGGGTTTTATTGAACAAGGAGGAAGGTTGTGGTATACTTAGAAACTGAAATAGGTGGTTATGCACAATAAGGGGAATATATAAATATGTCAGACGTAATATTATTTGATCTTGATGGTACACTGACAGATTCTGGATCAGGGATTATTAGATGCGTGCAATACGCATTGAATTATATGGGGAAGCCTGAAGGAAATCCAGAGAATCTGCGTTGTTTTGTTGGTCCGCCACTCCATGAGCAGTTTATGGAATACGGGGGCTTTACAAGTGAAGAGGCCGATACGGCTGTGGAGCAATACCGGGAACGTTACAGCACCATCGGTATTTATGAAAATGAAGTATATGATCAGATTCCGGAACTTCTTAATTTGCTGAAGGAAAAAGGGAAGATTTTGGGAGTTGCCTCATCAAAACCTACGGTATTCGTAGAGGAAATCCTACGTCATTTTAATCTTAAAGATTACTTTGAGGTAATTGTGGGAAGTGAATTGGATGGAACACGGACGGCCAAAGACGAGGTGATTGAAGAAGCATTGAAACAGCTGGGAGATGAATTTCACCGTGAGCAGGTTCTTATGGTGGGTGACCGTATGTATGATGTGGAAGGTGCCAGGAAGTGTGGAATTCTATGTGTTGGCGTCGCCTATGGTTATGGCGGGCGGTCAGAACTGGAAGAAGCCGGTGCCGTATATGTTGCAGATACTGTGGAAGAGTTGAAGGTGTTGGCGGAGACAGATGAAGGAGATTCAGAGAAGATTTCAACTTTTAAGACGCACCAGAGGGATCGGAGCAGAAGTCAGATAAAGCCTCAGAAGAGAAATGCTTATCACTCCAGAACTCAGAAGAAAAATCTAAACCCAGGAGAGATTGGTAAGGTGATTTGGGACATCTTGTTTCCGATGCTGGTACATTTTGGGTGTATGCTAGTCATTAGTCTGTTTGGTGTAATGTTGGCAGGCTCTTTGTACCGTGGAGTGGGAACAGGTTATCTGGATGTTGTTCAAAGGGTACCATGGTTGTCCAGCATCCTATCTGCATTAACAGCCATCGCGGCCATATTCATTCTGAACCGTTACTACTTGTGGGATAAAGAAAGGTTTAAAATCAAGGTTATAAATTGGAGCTGGCTGGAAGGCATAGCCTGTGCAGGGGCCGCCATTGGAGTTGGTTTGATCTGGAATAAACTAATAACAGCCAGTGGAATCCGGGAGATTTTTTTAAGATATATGGAAATCTCTGAAAACTCCTATGAAAATCAAAATTGGTTACTGCTAGTAATCTGTATTGGAGTACTGGCATCTGTAGGTGAGGAATTGGTTTTCCGGGGATTGATTTATCAGCGTGCCAAGTCCTATTTTGGAGTAGGTTGGGCGGTGGGAATATCTTCAGCCCTGTTTGGTATCTATCACGGCAACGTGATTCAGTTTCTCTATTCCGCCGTACTGGGAATTCTATTCGCGGTGCTGTATGAGAAGACTGGTACCCTGTTGGCACCGATTATAGCCCATGTAGCAACCAATATCTTTAGTATATCTTATGATTATATCGTGGATTTTCTGATTAAGAGAATCCGCTTTGGAGAAAAACTGTTGATAGTAGTGGTGATACTGATTGCAGCGGCAAGTTTTTATTATCTATTTTTCTGGAAGGGCTCCTTTCAGATTCCACGTCGAAATACCACAAAGGAAAAAAGCAAGGGCAGTGAGACAGGGAATTAACAAGAATTACAAAAAATAAATACTTAAAAAAGGTGGATATCAACAAAGAAATGCTTGAATCTGCCTTTTTTCTATGATATACTATTAAAGTCGCGAAAAAACACGCATGTGGATTCCAAAGATGGTGCCTGAATATGAAAATCAGGTTCTAAGGACATAAAGCATGCGGAAGAAAACAACCAAAAAGGAGAAAAGACAATGAGCGTTATTTCAATGAAACAATTACTGGAAGCAGGTGTTCATTTTGGACATCAGACTAGAAGATGGAACCCTAAAATGGCTCAGTATATCTACACAGAGCGTAACGGTATCTATATCATCGACCTTCAGAAATCTGTTGGTATGGTTGACGATGCTTACAAAGCTGTTGCAGATATCGCAGCAGATGGCGGAAACATCCTGTTCGTAGGAACTAAGAAACAGGCTCAGGACGCTATCAAAACTGAATCAGAGCGTTGTGGAATGTTCTATGTTAATGAAAGATGGCTTGGCGGTATGCTGACCAACTTCAAAACTATCCAGAGCAGAATCCAAAGATTAAAAGAAATTGAAGCGATGGAAGAAGATGGAACATTTGAGGTGCTTCCTAAGAAAGAAGTCATTGAGTTGAAAAAAGAGCTGACCAAACTGCAGAAGAATCTGGGCGGAATCAAAGAGATGAAGAGAGTGCCTGACGCAATCTTTATCGTAGATCCTAAGAAAGAAAGAATCTGTGTACAGGAAGCTCATACATTAGGTATTCCGTTGATCGGTATCTGTGATACAAACTGTGATCCGGAAGAACTGGATTATGTAATCCCAGGAAATGACGATGCAATTCGTGCGGTAAAACTGATTGTTTCTAAGATGGCAGATGCTGTTATCGAAGCAAGACAGGGTGAGACTGCATCCGATGAAGTTTACACAGAAGAAGCAGTAGCAGAAGAGGCGGTTGAAGAATAATCTTATCCGCATAAGCTTTGGCATTCGCGTAAAGACGTGAATGCCAAAGATATACAGAAATTAAATCAAATACGGAGGAATATTTACAATGGCTATTACAGCAGGAATGGTAAAAGAGTTAAGAGAGTTAACTGGCGCTGGTATGATGGATTGTAAGAAAGCTCTTACTTCTACAGACGGCGATATGGATAAAGCAGTAGAGTTCTTAAGAGAAAAAGGACTTGCTACCGCACAGAAAAAAGCTGGCAGAATTGCAGCCGAAGGACTTGTTAAGGTTCTGGTTTCAGAAGACGGAAAGAAAGCAGTTGCTGTTGAAGTAAATGCTGAGACTGACTTCGTTGCAAAGAACGAGAACTTCCAGGAGTATGTGGCACAGGTTGCTGAGCAGGCTATGGATACAAAGGCTGCCGATATTGAAGCTTTCCTTGCAGAGCCTTGGAAGTTTGATACCAGCTTAACTGTTAAAGAGCAGTTGGCACACAAGATTTCAACTATTGGCGAGAACATGAACATTCGTCGTTTTGCTCAGATTTCTGAGGAAAATGGTTTTGTTGCTTCTTACACACACATGGGTGGTAAGATTGGTGTTCTTGTAGATGTTGAGACAGACGTTGTTAACGACGCTGTGAAAGAAATGGCTAAGAACGTAGCCATGCAGGCAGCGGCTCTGAAACCTCTCTACACCAACGAAAGTGAAGTGGATCAGGAGTATATCGAGCGCGAAAAAGAAATTCTGGCAGTTCAGGCTCGTAACGAAAAACCAGATGCTAATGAAAAAATTATCAGCGGCATGGTTATGGGACGTATTAAGAAAGAACTGAAAGAAATCTGCCTGATGGACCAGGTATACGTAAGAGCTGAAGATGGAAAACAGTCTGTAGGCAAATACGTAGAAGAAGTTGCTAAAGCAAACGGTGCTAAAATCGCTATCAAAGGTTTCGTACGTTATGAGACTGGCGAAGGTATCGAGAAGAAAGAAGAAGATTTTGCAGCTGAAGTTGCAAAACAGATGGGCAATTAACAGGTTTACAAAACGCATTGTCATATTGATGATGCGTTTTTTTTGTGCCATAAAATTGACTATACAAGAGAGCAAAGGCCTGTAAGCTGCAAAGGCATTCCTGAATACGAAGAGAGGAAACGCTTGGTTGTGATCCGCAGCGGATACGGTCTTTGAGGTCATGAATTTAATATTTTTCTTCAGGATTTTGTATACTAAAAAGAACCGTTAATTTATAGTATAGGAAATATGGTGAGAAAGGAGAGCTGGTGACCGTAGTAGAAATTTCAAAAAAATTGACAGAAAAGAAAGCAGAAGTGTCTAAGAGAATTATGGTTGATGGAAAGGAAGTAACGATGGCAGCAGAAATTACATACAAAAAGATGCACAAAGAGGATATTACTTTA
>DVNN01000066.1 GCA_018714325.1 Candidatus Pelethocola excrementipullorum | reverse complement strand
CACATACTTCCATGCCAGAACCTCCTTGTTTCTTCCTCATAGGCGTCACTTTGGCTGTCTGCTTTGGCTGTACTGGTTTTGACTGCTTTGGCTGAGTCTGTCTCATAGTAGCAGACTTAGACTGTGTCTGTGTAGCTGAGGCTTTTTTCTTGACTGGTTTTACATAATCATCCTCAAGCTCATCATCATCCTCGTTCAGCTTTTTAAAGAATCTCTTTTTCGGTCTCTCGTCTTCGTATTCATCCTCTATATCATCATCAAAGAATTCATCTTCGTCGTCGTAATCGTCATTTAACCGGATTGCATCTAAAAACTTGTCTAATACGCTCATTTTTAATAATCTCCTATTATTTATTGGGCGGTGCCGTAATTACGTGCACCGAAAATCCCTGTGCCGACACGAACCATGGTTGCACCTTCTTCAATTGCCACTTCATAGTCATTCGTCATTCCCATGCTCAAAATATGCACATTAACATTATTAATGTTTTTCGCATTTATGTCAACACTTAATTGTCTTAATTTACGAAAAACTGCTCTGTTGTCCTCCGGACACTCCACAAATGGAGCGATTGTCATCAGACCTTCGATGTGAATATTGGGATAACCGGATATTTCTTCTATTAACGGAAGAGCTTCCTCCACAGAAACGCCGAATTTACTCTCTTCTTCAGCCACATTGACTTCTATCAGGATGGATACCTGACACTGTTTCTTTACGGCCTCATCGCTGATTGTTTTTGCAAGACGTACCGAATCCACCGAATGAATCAGGCAGGCCTTATCCACTATATATTTTACTTTATTTCTCTGAAGGTGGCCTATAAGATGCCAGTGGATATCCGAAGGCAAAACCTGGTATTTATCGACCAGCTCTTGTACCTTATTTTCTCCAAATTCCAACTGACCGCAATCGTAGATTTCCTGAAGCATCTCCACGGGCTTTGTCTTACTCACTGCAATCAGTGTAACTTCGCTGCGTTTACGTCCAGCCCGATCACAAGCGGCTTGTACCTTATGTTCTACTTCCTCAAGATTCTGTCTCAACATGCTGATCCCTCCTAATAAAGAACCTCTTTTTCATATACTGCACTTCCATCCAGAACGATATAATCGAATTGTGCGATACCATAACTGGTTCCGGACTCCACAATACAGTATTCCTCATTTTGATCAATAATAGATATGGTACGGAAGACGGCATACCCCTTATTGATACAATATACACCTTCCAGTGGTGCTTTCTCTCCCACCGTATATCGGACGTTATTTTCCGGATTCACCAGAATGTCTCCCTCTTTCAATGTATCTGTATCAAGATAACAAAGTTCTTCCTGAGAATCTTCCGGGGTTACCCTGGCATAGATTGTGGTGTTGATGAACTCTGTAGTAGTTTTCCCATCTTTGTCCTTGACTTCTCTACGAAATCCGGCAGTGTTATCATCATTTTTGGTACGCATGCTGGATGGTACCGTATAGAACTCCTTTTTAACGATAGAAGAAATCGGTATTTTCAACCCACTCCTGGTGTTTGTCACCAGTTCCACATCCAGATAACGGTCATTGGCATAACGGACCATACCTGAATCGAAGGAAATCTTGGCGTACCTCTGTTCCCCAACTGTGATAATGGACAGCTTTCCAGTCTCACTCTCTCCGTCTTTTAAGAATTTCACTTTTATTTTTTCCCTGGAAGCAAGGCGCGTAACCTGCTTGTCCGACACGGGAAATGCTATGGACCAACTATCGCTGGTTACCACTTTATAGACAGGATCTCCCGAATTAATCTGATCTCCTGTTTTCAGACTCTTACGCTGATAGTCTTTTTTCTCGAAATCGTCCAGACTCAGCTCATCTTCCGTCAGATTCTCCATCCCGTCGATGGAATAGACAACTACCCCATCTTTGTCGCTGGAAGATATCATCATACCGCCGGAGGAAGTGATATGACCATCGGCATCCTTGGCGAATACACCATCATAGGTCAGCAGGCTGCCTTCCAGGGCGTATTTGAAATCATAGACTGAGTCAAAGTTGTTCTGGGTATAATATCTGGAGAACTTGGATAAATCCGTTCGAAGACTTTTTAAATCGCTCTCATCCAGCTCCTTGGCAGAAACCTTTTGTTCGGAAGAACCAATACCGTAAACCACGCCATTCTGACGTACTTTTGAATAATCTCTTGCAAAGTAACTGATATAACCTTTGGTGGTGGACTTAACCACTGTCTCATCCCGCATGGCAAGAACGGTGGTGGTTTCATTTTTAGACAAGGGTCCCGAAGTCACCTGATAGGTTTTGATGTTGTCCGCTGTTAAATACAAAATCAGACTTATAAACATATAAAGAAACAGTGCCAAAAAAATCACTGTTCCAATGTTCCAATTAATATATTTTCGCAGATGAAAACGCCCCTTTTCGCTTCTCTGCACTTTTTTCTTTTTGTTCAATGTCATAACTCCCCTATGCACGAATACTTACGGCTTATCCAAATACACATATGGATTGCAGAATATATGTAATATCACTGCATCTGAATAGCCATTAATTTTTCAATCATAAATATTTTAACATTTTGTATGCTATTACTCAAGGTTAATTTATAACTTTCATGTATAAAACTAGAAAATGTGGGAAAATTAGAGATAAAGACTTCATTAGAAAATTAGGAGGAACAACCATGAATTCAAGAGGACTGGACTATACAGCACTTACGATTGTAATCATTGGAGCCATTAACTGGGGATTAATAGGGATATTAAAATTTGATTTAGTGGCATTTCTATTTGGAAATCTGTCATGGATTTCAAGGATTATCTATACCATCGTTGGAATCTGTGGTCTGTACTTGATTAGTGCATACGGCAGAATCACGGATGGAAGTGACAGCTAAAGGTAAAAATGGCTCATAAAAGGGGCTGCCCCAATCTGGGACAGCCCTCTCTTTATTATTACAAGGCAATGATAATTTTCTCCTGTAAGGATTCCGATAACTCTTCTTTATCCTTGGAAATACTGAATACGAAGGTTACGTTAAAAATCTTGCCGATATTTTCCAATTGAGTAATACAATCTTCAATATCTGCGTCTTCCTCTTCTAATTTTGCTATGCGCAGGAAACTGTCAAGATACATCTGCTCTAAATCATGGTCCTGTGAAAGGATGCCGCAGATAAACCCTACAAACTCGTCGCTGTTCCTCAGCGGGTAACGGGAACAGTCAATCAAACGTACTTTGTTATTCAATTCATACATATGTTTGGAACTTTTATCAAGATATACGATACTACCACTTGCAGTTTTTATTACACTGTTAACTTTGTCTAAAAGGTGTTTAGTCTTCCCTTTTCCCTTCTTGCCTACAATTAATTGAACCATAGCAGTTTCCTCCTTAGACTAAATATGTAATTTTACTAAAAACTTCTTAGTTCATGGTATAATTATAGTGTATTTAAACAAGAAATACAACCCATAATCTGAAAATTACTGATTTATTTGCTCTAAAAGAAGATTCATATCACCATATAGGGTGTTTTTATTCTGAGCATTCAAAACAATTGACACAAAAGGCTGTCCATAGGCGTTCTGAGTCAATATGGCCAGGCAGGCTCCAGCCTTACTGGTGGTTCCCGTCTTTCCTCCGATTACAGTCACATCTTTTGGAGCCGTCTTTTCTCCGGTCAGGTACTTATCCGTGGAGTCCAGGCGGAAAGAGGCCTGTGTACCATCGGCTCTCGTCACCTTCAAAGTATAGACATTCATCTGCATAGCATCATAGAATTCCTGATATTTATAGGCTGCATTCAGCATCAGATAGATATCATAAGCTGTGGTATAGTGGTTTTCATCATGAAGCCCATGAGGATTCACAAAATGTGTCCCCGTCATCCCAAGGGATTTCGCTTCCTCATTCATCATGGAAACAAAATTCTCCACGGTTCCTCCGATGTGCTCGGCAATTGCCATGGCAGCATCATTGGCTGAATAGATCATAAGTGTATGGAATAAGTCATTCATAGTGGTCTTATCACCTGGCTTCATACCGCTGTTCTGAGATCCTTCTTCCAGATTTAGCGCATTCTCACTGATTGTGACCTCATCACTCATATTTCCATATTTCAGGACCATCATCGCTGTCATGATTTTTGTGATGCTGGCCGGATAAGCCCTGTCATAGATGCCCTGTGCAAACAATGGTGTTTGGGAATCCAGATTGAAAAGCAACGCTTTCTCAAATTGGGTTGTCATAGCAACCCCTTCCAGATTCACCGTATCGGGTGAGGCACATAAATCCGCAGCAAAACCAGCTGCGCTCTGGAGACGGTCAGAATCTGTAATGTCAT
>DVNN01000065.1 GCA_018714325.1 Candidatus Pelethocola excrementipullorum | reverse complement strand
TACTTCTAATGCATACTCCGGCTCTGTTCCTGTAAAGCTTTCGGGTGAATATTCAAAGCGGAAATTTCCTTCTGTCTCATCAGCCAGTTTCTTTAATAATTCAGCGCCTGTTACCGCAATTTTCAAAACCTCTTCCTTGGATTTTTTGAATACCTGCTCACGCTGGGCGTATGAGGTAGAATTGTAAACGTGCACAATCGCCTGCTTACATCCTTCCAACGCCTCAAAGGTTCTTTTGATAATGTGCTCCCTGGCCTGAGTCAGCACCTGTACGGTCACATCATCAGGAATCAAATTCTGTTCAATCAGAGCACGTAAAAACTCATATTCCGTCTCGGAAGCGGCTGGAAAGCCTACCTCAATCTCTTTAAATCCTATCTTAACCAATAACTTGAAAAAGTCTATCTTCTGTTCCAGGCTCATGGGTATCACCAATGCCTGATTACCGTCACGCAAATCCACACTACACCAAATCGGAGCTTTCTCCACATGGTCCTTCGTTGTCCACTCCTGGTAACCTGCAGGCGGCATGTAATACTGTCTCTTATACTTATTTGGATTCATCATAATGCTTACCTCCCTGTTTTTAAATTCTTTCTAATACACTTTGTTTCTGAGTACTTACTATTACCGGTAATCCTTACGCATCCATTCGGCTTCATGTATTTCTTTCCACTCTCCTCAATTACAGGGAAAAGTAAACTTTACATAGCCTTATGTCTGTTTTTTGACAAAAGAAAAAGCCCCTCGTATCTTACACTTATTGTAAGAGACGAAAGACTGCTATTCAAGTCCTGCGCGGTACCACTCCTATTTGCGAATTAATTCGCACGCTCTACGGATACGGATTTTAAAAACCTTATATCCTGCCCATATAACGGCGGGCTCCCGTCTGCGTCTACTCTTCCGAAGAATTTCAGGCAGCCGCTCAGAGGGCAGTTCCAAAAGTTTTCTCTACTGCTTCGCATCAACCAGCAGCTTTCTGAATTCAAAAACTAATATACTAATCCTCTTCATAGCATTTTGCTTTTCCTTTTCCTAATATTTACAATAACATTTAATTTAGGTCTTGTCAACTACAAAAATACCTGTTATAATAACATCGTTGTCGGAAATCGGGGTATAGCGAAGTTTGGTTATCGCGCATGACTGGGGGTCATGAGATCGCTGGTTCGAATCCAGTTACTCCGATTATTTTAACAAATACAAGGGGTTGCGGCTTTGTGAGGAGGCTGCGAGCCCAATTTTTTTAATCAGTACTTGTAGTACAAAATAGCAAACCCGCTAGCCAGCATATTTACTGGTCTAACGGGTATTTTTTATATTCTACTTAGTTGTGACGTGTTTTTCTTGGGAAATTCCATCACCACTACTTTCTCTTTTAGATCGTGATGTATCTTTTATAAAATTACTGCAAAAGATTAACGGTGCAGTAATCATCGCAGAATACATATATCTCATTTCACTTTGTAAAGGCGTAGCAATCATAATTGTTACCCATACCATAAGTGTCGGCATGATGAATCCTATAAAACTCTTATTTCTATCATACAGATGCTTGTATATGGCAAACACCATCAATACAAACATGGTTCCCATACTAAATAAATTCCCCAGAATTGGAATATACCGATACAGGTCATACCAATTATTTGCCATAGTATATACTTTATGATCCTCCCCAAGCAAAGGAGATAGACCAAGATCATTGGGATATACCCCTATACTTATCGTATTATATTGTTCGTCCGGATACCAGTACCCTACTGTTGCATCGATTTCTGCTTTAATATATTGCCAAGGATGTTTTAGACCAAGTGTAACCCATAATTTCATATAATCTGCCTTTTGTTCCTCAATCTTAGCTCCCGCTCCATGATTCCACATCAAATTTTTCATAGGATCCGAAAACCGGCAGTTATATGTCTCCTTGATAAGTTCAATTGGAGCAGCCTGTTCTATGAGTTTCTTCTCTGAATCTGTAAGCTCAGACTCACACTCCACAATAACTCTTGCGATGTGTTGCATAGGAATTGAGATAGATTCCACAATATCATCTGTCTTTTGTATGCCGCTGAAATTATAAACCGGCCCTGAGACAATACCATATATCAATAATGGGCATGCTAAATAGAGCAAAAATCTCTTTCTTTCCTTTTTCAGAAACCACAGTAAGAATGGTATACATAGCACATAAGCATACATTCCATTTGTACGGAATAACATAAGCAAACTTCCACTTATAATCATTTGACAGATTACTATCATGGACATATTTTTATTAACAAATATCTGGTACAGTGAAACCGTAAACCATAATACAAATCCGGCAAACAGATAGTCCTTCGTCATAGTAATGGCGGACATTGCATGAAGCGGAATTAATGCAAAATAGGCAATTGTCAGAATGCAATATTTCTTTTTCAAATTGTTTTTATGCAGTACAGCAACCGTATTAGAATAAATTGCGGATAAAATGCACATTTGGAGAACTGAGTATATCGCTACCCCAGCATTTCCCGAATGAAATAATGACTTCCCCAAATTATAACATACGGATATTAGCATTGTATGCGCAGCTGGATGATGATTATTAATTTCAATGATTCCTTCAATTTGAGATATTTGATTGATGCTATCATATACCAAAACACCGGGATAATTTACAATAAAATAAGGCAGCCAACAAAGTAGTATCACAAAAAAACTTTTCCAGAATATGTTCTTTATCCTTTGCTCGTCTTCATAGATAGATACTTTTTCGCGAATAATTCTAACTAGTTTCAAAAGCAGGAAGTAACAAATTATCCCTATCCCAATGACCGTAATCATTAGCACCACTTTATCTGCAAGGGTTCCATATCCACTCATGTGTACTGTTGTTGTATTCAGGTCTTTTATATATGATTCCTGAAATCTTTTCAATGCATCCAGTATGCTTTCATTACTTCTGCCAAGCTTCCCAAACACAATGAGGAAGGAAATAATCGCAGCGAAAATCCCCGTCAATACTTTTTCTCTTCTGGGAACATCAACTTCCCTGTATTGAAGCAATACTAAAATTAGTACAAAAAAAGCAATTCCCGCAATATTTCCTGTGCTGACCTGAAAATAGTATATTAATGCCATTGTACATAAAAGTGACAAAACAACTTCTTTCACACCGATCTTATTACCCTTTATCATGATTTCCCTCGTCTCGTCACACGCTCTAACTGCATTTCAAAATCCTGCCTGTTCTTCTGATAAATTGTCTGTAATAAAATACCAGAAAACAAAGATTGTATAGCGGCAATCATTACAAAACCACACATAACTAGAGTCGGTATTCTAGATACCAGTCCGGTGCGAAAATATTCATTTAATACCGGGATAAAAAACGCTAAAGAAAGTACTGCTAACCCCCCAGAAATAATCCCAAAAAACTTCATAGGACAATATGTTCTAAAAAGCCTTATAATTGTTTTTATTACTTTGAAGCCATCAGAAAATGTATTTAACTTTGATTCACTTCCCTCGGGTCTGTCACGATAGTCAATTACTACATTTTCCATAAACATATTCTTGTCTATCGCATGGATACTCATCTCTGTCTCAATTTCAAATCCCTTGGACAGCACAGGAAATGTTTTAACAAATCTATAACTAAATGCTCTATATCCGGTCATAATATCTTTAATATCATTTTTAAACCAAAGATTAATTGACCCACGCACAATGGAATTTCCAAAATTATGAAAAGGACGCTTGTTCTCTTCAAAATAAGTGGATGACAGCCTATCTCCGACCACCATATCCACTTTTTTTTCTAATACTTTATTCACCATCTCTCTTGCATTTGCGGCAGGATAAGTATCATCTCCATCAACCATCAGATAACACTCCGCATCAACTTCAAAAAACATGCGTCGAATTGTATTTCCCTTTCCTTGCTGATATTCATACCTCACAACTGCTCCTGCTTTTTTTGCAATTTCATCTGTTCCATCAGATGAATTATTATCATACACATAAATCGTTGCCTCAGGGATTACTCTTTTAAAATCCTCTACCACTTTAGCAATTGTCTTACTTTCATTATAACAAGGGATTAACACTGCTACCTTATCCACATTCACTATCCTCCGTTTTTTATTATTAGGCATTTACTAAACGCCATACCCCACAACTCGTAAATGCAGGATTATCTTTGTCACAAAAGCTTTTTCCTGAATATATCTCTATCTATTTTCATATGTGCACCTGAAATGGCGCACATATGTATTGTAACATATCATCTTCCATAGTCAAGTATTTTACGTCATACAGTCCGTCCACATACGTGAAGCTTAATCTATTTATGATACAAAATACCAGTCAGTAACACTGACCATACAAAAAAAGGATTACGTTAAAAAAGCAACGAGAAGCACTTATCAACTACATTACGTGATAAATACAACTCGTTGTCTTTACGTCTAGATATGACAATATGGTGCCAATATAGTTCTAATCATCCAACATCCGCTGCCAACTTCATGATACCTTCTTCCGTTGCATCACATTGTAACAACTCACCTGTCTTCTTCCCTTCATGCATAACGATGATTCTATCACATAAGGACAGTAGTTCCGGCAATTCAGATGATACCATGATAATGCCAATCCCTTTTTTAGCTATCTCTCTGATTATAGCATATACCTCTTCTTTAGCACCCACATCAATCCCTCTAGTGGGCTCATCACACATTAAAATGGCTGGGTTCGTAGCAATCCATCTGGCGATGATTACCTTTTGCTGATTTCCTCCACTCAAAGTCATAATGGAATTATTCACATTGGCCGATTTAATGGCATATTCCTTTTTCATCTCTTCCATAATCAAGGATGACTTCTTCTTATTAATAAGTACTCGATTAATCAGTTTTTTCAATATTACTACCTGGGCATTCTGCTTCACGGACATTTCTGCAATCAGGGCATCATCCCTTCTGTTTTACGGAATTAAGCCCATCCGATTTTTTATGGCGTCCTTTGGACTTCTGATTTTTACGAGTTGCTTATTGATATAGATTTCTCCGCTGTCCGGACGATTAGCTCCAAAAATAGCATTTAACAATTCTGTTCTTCCGGCTCCTACAAAGCCTGCAAACCCAAGTATTTCTCCCTTCTTCAGTTCAAAGGAGATATCCTGAAACTGTCTTTTCTTCGTGAATTTTCTCACCTCTAATAAGACCTCATCTGTGGCACAGCATGTATGGCATGATGATTTATTGATTTTCCTGCCTACCATCAAGGTTACAATATCATCCATGGTAATATCCTTTATATCCTTTGTGGTCACAAATTGCCCATCTCGTAAAATCGTAGTCCTATCCCCAAGTTCCATCACCTCTTCCAGCCGATGACTCACATAAAGTATGGTGGTTCCTTGTTCTTTTTGAAGGGTACGCACAATATTAAACATAATATCTCTTTGATCATTTGTCAGAGCCGCCGTCGGTTCATCCAGGATAAGTATGTCTGGTTTATAATAGATGGCCTTGGCAATCTGAACAATAGATTGTTCCGCGATGCTGAGTGTTTCAATCAGTTGTGTGGGACTTAGCTTTAGCTGAAACATATCCAGCAATTCCTGGGTTTTTTCACGCATATATGCTTCATTAATCAGGATACCCTTCATGCTTTCCGATGAACCAAGGAAAATATTGTGGGCAATACTCATATTAGTACACAAGGGCACCTCCTGATGGACGATTGAAAATCCCAGATTCTCAGATCTTTTTACGCTGCTAATCTTCTCTGCTTTACCGTTGATGCAGATTTCGCCTGAAGTAGGTTCAAACACGCCTCCGCACAGATTGATCAACGTGGACTTACCAGCACCATTCTCTCCACAGAGGCAGTGTACCTCACCTTTCCTGATTTCAAAAGACACATCGGATAATGCGGTGACTCCCCCAAACCTCTTCGTAACATTTTTAAATTGAATATACGGTTCCATGGTTAGCCTCCTATCTATTCTTCTCCGCCTGACTAATACATGTATCAATAAGAACTGCCAAGATGATAATCACACCTATAAAACCTGACTGCCAGAAGACGGGAACGCTTAATAGTACCATACCGTTTTTCACGACACTCATGATGATCGCACCGATTAAAGTCCCAATCACAGACCCTCTTCCTCCTACCAGGGCAGCTCCTCCTAAGATAACGGCTGCAATCACATCCATCTCCCTGGATGCCCCAGCTGTTGTAGGAACTGACTGAAGGTATGCAATACTAATCTGGCTTGCGAAGGCATAGAGTGCACCTGCCGAAATAAAACTGATGAGTTTAATCTTATCTGTTCCGATACCTGCCAGATTTGCGGCTCTTTTATTTCCACCTGTGGCATATACTTCAAATCCAAATTTAGTCTTTGACATGATGATATGTGCAATTATAAAGAAAACCAACATAATGATTACCTGAATAGGTATTGGACCTATGGAGCCACCCATCTTAAACACCCAGCTATTCTGAGCTTTTTCCGGGAAAACACTGATATTCTGCCCTCCCGAGATGGAGTATGCAATACTTCTGTATATCTGCATAGTCCCCAGTGTCACGATGAAGGCTGGCATCTTCGCCTTAGTGATAAATAATCCGTTAATTCCTCCCAACACAGCCCCCGCGGTAATTGCCAGAATGAATACTAAGGTAGGATTAACACCAGCCTTATAAAAGTAGGCAGCCAACATGGCCGTTAATCCAAATATGGAGCCTGCAGATAAATCAATTTCAGCAGAAACTATGATAAAAGTCATGCCGATAGCCATAATTCCGATTTCCACTGTCTGACGAACAATGTTTATA
Source organism: Candidatus Pelethocola excrementipullorum (assembly GCA_018714325.1). Classification (GTDB taxonomy): domain Bacteria; phylum Bacillota; class Clostridia; order Lachnospirales; family Lachnospiraceae; genus Novisyntrophococcus; species Novisyntrophococcus excrementipullorum. The sequence goes on along the minus strand of DVNN01000065.1, from coordinate 26,221 downwards.
AGATTTGTAACCTTCAAAAACATCGGGGATACAACGGATAAGATTATAATGATAACAACCATTACCATCAGTACTCCGAATTCTCTGAAGGTTTTAATGTTTTTCTTTCCCATATGCTACCTCATTTTTCTCCTGGGCGGCTCAACTTTGAATCGCCCCAAGTTATCAAATTATTCAGGCTCTACCTCATTTACATTATCCGCTGTTACAAGCTGGGCACCCGTGTTGACATCGATAAACTGCCCATCATGAGCCAGGTTCATGTAGAGATCAAGGACTGAATAGTAGCCTTGTAGATAGGGATTCTGGCCAACAGTAAGCTGCATATCTCCCTTTTTAACATGCTCTAAGGTACCTTCTACTAAGTCAAATCCAGCTGCTTTTATTTTCTCTTTTAATCCATTGGTGGAGATATAAGTTCCTATCGCCTCGCTAAATACATCCACTCCTAAAATGGCATCGATTTCAGAATCTGCCAGATATGCATTCTCAATAACGGAATAGGCGTTGGTCAAATCGGTTCCAATATCAATAACACCGCCAAATTCAATGTCAGGATACTCTTTAGCTGCCTTCTCAATGCCTGTGGTTCTGGCTATCAAAGCGGAATCCGTGGGAGCACAGCTGGCTACCACATATTTACCTTGGCCATTCATTACCTCACCAAACATATATTTGCCCATCTGATAGCCTGCGTCTTCATGCTCCTGTCCTACGAAGGCTTCACTTCCACACCCTTCTGCATCTTGATTAAAGCCTACCACTGGTATTCCGGCATCATTTGCTTTCGCAATCACAGAGTTAAATCCCGATGGATCCCAGGTCACGGTAGCAATTCCTTGATACCCTGCTGTAATACAGGATTCCATCAGACTGACCTGTTCACTTAAATTGCTGGCCGTGGTTGGTGCCATAACATCTACGGTTATTCCAAGATCCTTACCTGCCGCTTTCGCTCCATCAGACATCTTTGTATAAAAGGAGCTGTTCATCGCATGTAAGACAACGGCAATCTTCATATCCTTCTGATTTTCTCCTGCGTCACCTTCACTTCCTGACTTCTCAATAGATCCGCTACCCGCTGAAGCGCTTTCACTGGATTTATTATCTCCGCAACCTACCATAGAACCAATAACCGCTAAACATAATGCTATCCCTAACAACTTCTTTCTCATGATATACCTCCTCCATTTACTTACCCAATTCATTATAGTTTCTTCTTTACTTATCATAGCTCGCTCTTTCTTCGTAATAATCTGGTGTTACCACACCATCTTTTTGAAACCATTTTGGTGCGTCTATGCCCGCAGTTAATACTATATTTCCCCATGGCTCAAACCCCCCGGTCCGAACGATGTACTTCGCCTTTTTAAGGTATGTGTCAAATAATTCTTCGTGTGATACTGTCTCCACCCGACAACGGTCACTTAATCTGCTAACCGCTTTGAAATGATTCGGATTATATAGTTTTTGCTCTTCGGCCACAACTACTTTTTCGTAAATCATTTCATTCATGATTAACTCCAACACATGCTGGACGCTAGGCAGATTTTCAGATATTGCCAAATCAATACGCTTGGCCTGATCCGCAATCGGAACCCCCACATCACCAACAACCATAATTTCCGTATGACCCATATCCGCAATGGCCGTCATCAAGGCTTTATTCAGAATACCTGATTTCTTCATGCTTCTTTCACCTCCTTTGCTAAGTAATTTTCCACATCCTCTTTGAAAGGAATAGATTCGATTACCCCATACTTTGTTACTGCCAGTCCGGCTGCCACATTCGCTGCCTTAATCGCCTCTTCTGCTGATTTCCCCTCCGCCAGCGCAACACAGAAGGATGCGGAGAAGGTATCCCCGGCTCCGGTGGTATCCACCGGCCTAACCCGTATACCTGGAATCCGTTTGCATTCTTTATCATTCACATAAAGTGCACCTTCACACCCAAGGGTCACAATCACATTTGCAACACCCATCTTATGTATTCTTTTAGCCACTTCCTCATCCGAAATTGGATCATCCGCTTTTAATCCCAGAATTAGACGAGCCTCTGTTTGATTTGGTGTCAAATAATCACAGCACTCCAACAATTCTTCTGTTAACACCTGGTAAGGCGCAGGGTTCAGCACGAACTTTAAACCAATTTCCTTACACTTTTTCGCGGCATATAATACTACATCATAGGCTATCTCCAACTGCATAAGTAGGAGTTCACATTCTTTTAGACTGGATATCATTTCATCCACATGTTCTTTAGTGAACTCAAAATTAGCTGCAAGATCAATCACAATTTCATTCTCTCCATCCTTATTCACGTAGATTAGTCCTACCCCTGTGGACTGTCCTTTCTGACTCCGTTTAATGAATTGGGTATCTATTTTTTCATGCTCATATAATTCAAATACAGCATTTCCAAAACTATCATTTCCAACGCAGCCACCATAAATTACTTCTGCCCCCATTCTGGCTGCCGCAATGGCCTGATTAGAACCCTTTCCCCCATGTAATGCCTTAAAACCGCTGCCCCGTACAGTTTCTCCACCTACCGGAAACTTATCAGTGGTGATGGTCATGCCCACCGCATAACTCCCAATTACCCCTACCTTCTTTACCTTGTCCACTTAGTTACCCCCTATAAAATTCTGGTTTCCCATATTTTAAAGCTGTATCAAACAATGCTAATATTTTCTCCGGCGAAATGTCCGCCTGGATATTATGTATTTGAGAGAACACAAAACCTCCTCCCGGCGCATAAACCTTAATCATTTCCTTCGCCTCGTTAATAATATCGTCTATGGATCCGTGCGTCATCGTTGTCTGGGTACTGCATGCACCACCCCATATAGTAACCTTGTCCCCAAACTCTTTCTTGATCTTCACAGGATCCATATTATCACATTCTTTTTGAATGGGATTCAGAACATCATAACCAGACTCAATAATATCCCCTATGATTGGATAGATACTACCGCAGCAATGCAAGGAAATATGCATATCTTTTTTCTTCTTCCTGATAGCCTCATTAATTCTGGCATGTCTCGGCTTGAAGAATTTCCGATAAATTTCCGGAGAGATCAGAAGGCCTCTTTGCTGTCCGAAATCATCATTATTCTGTACGACCTGTACATAGTCACCTACTGCATCCAGATACTTATCCATCATACGGATATAGGCATCTGTCAGCTTATCTAAGTAATACTCCACCAGCTCAGGTTCCACATATAGATTTTCCAAGAAGTTCTGGTATCCCCAGTCCTTCATCCCCTTTTCAAATAAACTGGTACTGGTGGCAGCGGAGATTGCAAATTCCGTATTTTCATAGAAATCTTTAGCCTTCTCTGTGGCAAATGCGATTTCCTCATCTGTCATTTCAGGCATCGCTATCTTGTCGATATCGCTTTCCGAATCCGCATCCGCCAAGGGATTATACACCTCATCGAAATATAAACCTTTCGCCGGACGTTTTGCAATAATAACTCCTTCTGAATTGGTGACCGCCAGAGTCCCATCCTCCAAGGTAATAGGATTATAGCCTTTTGCCAGCATACAATCTCCTCCGTCCAGAGGGAGCTTTCCCGGTTTGAACTCATCAATCTTAATTCCTATGGAAGGAATCAACCTGGGCAGCATGATTACATCACTTCCGACCCGCTCTAGAATTTGAGGATCCGGAGTGGCCAAAAGCTGCTTTACATCAAACAAAATCGTATCCGTATCCACCCCAAGGTAGTCTTTTAACTTGTTATAAGCATTGGCATTTATGCCTGTTGATCTGGATGATCCCAAATCTATGGGTACCCTGTCCGTTTCCTCATGATTAATTGCCATTTGTACTCTTTCCCTAGAATTCATAACTAAACCTCCAATTCTTTAGTCATAATTACGTTTAACGTTTTCCCAAAACGTTAAACTAAAATTTAAAAACTACACCCTTTTTATACTCTCTCCTTTCCTTAACTTAGGCTGAATCCTGACATTCTTTTGGATTCCCTTCTTACCTTCAATAATTTTAATTAAATTTTCTGCTGCAATTCGTCCCATCTCTTCGCCATGAATCATAACGGTATCCAAAGGCGGTTGGTGAATCTCCGCAAGTATGGTGCCGTCAAAACTCACCACGGAAATATCTTCCGGCACACTTTTATTATGTTCTCTGATTGCCTTACAAGCTCCAATTGCCATAAGCTCATTGGCTACAACCAACGCTGTAAACTCCTCTTTTTCTATGATTTTACTGATGCATTCATACCCCGACTGCATCTTATAATCCCCTTCACAGATAATATTAAGGTTCAAATCCAGGCCGGCTTCTTCCATTGCTTTAAAATATCCTTCTTTTCTCAATCGCCCATTGTTGGCCTTTTCCGGTCCTCCGATATATGCGATTTTCTTGTGTCCATTCTTATGTAGCTCCATAACAGCCTGATATATGCCATTCGCATTGTCTAAGGTGACACTGGGTATCTGGTTGATATCCTCACCATACCTCTCCACCGCCATGATAGGAAAATGCTCATGAAACAGCTCGGCAATATACTTATTTTTGTCATCATCATTTTGAGTGGTCACGATAATTCCATCCACCACTCCCTGACTCAAGCTGCTCAGATAAGAGGTTTCCTTAGCTGTTGAACCATCTGTACTACACAGTAAAAGACGATACCCTCTCTTATTGCATACATTTTCGGCTCCTTTTGAAAAATCTTGAAAGAAAAAGTTACATATATCCGGAATAACCACGGCAATCATATTGGTTTTCTTTGTTACAAGAGAACGGGCTATTGGATTGGGATGATATTCCAGCTTTATGATCGCATCTTGGATTTTTTTCTCAGTCTCGATGCTGCAGCTTCCTTCTACATTATTTAAAACTCTCGAAACAGTTGTTATGGAAACTCCACACTCTTTAGCAATATCCTTGATAGTAACTTTTGACTTCATACTCTATTCCTTTTCTACGAAAACGTTTAACCTAAATACAAAACTAGTTTTGATGTTGAGAGCATATCATTCTATTGGGCACTTTGTCAATATCAAACCTGTCTTTTCCAGTTAATTATAGTATTTTTGTTATTATTGACAGTTTTAATTTCTTATTTTTATGCATATTACTCAATTCCAAGTGTTTCAAGCCTAGAATTCCCTTTATAATTTGTTTATAGGGATGCTATTATAAAAAGCCAATGTACCAAGAAGATATTACCACAACTTAATTCATCAGCTTTTTTAAATCTTCTTTATTAACTTTTCAAAAACCTGGATAAAACCTTCATATCCAACGGTTTTTCTACAAACTGACTGATCCCCGCTTCCTTTGCTCTCTGCCGGTCGCTCGGGAAGGAATTCGCAGTCATTGCAATAATCGGGATATAGAGGGCATCACTTCTCGAGCTCTTCCTTATGGTACGAGCAGCTTCATACCCGTCCATTACAGGCATTCTTACATCCATCAATATTACCCCGTAATAACCTTCTTCATGATTCAAAAAGCAATTTACTGCCTCTGCGCCATCGGTGGCTTGTTCCACTATAAACCCATGCATGCTCAGTAATTCAGATGCAATTTCCCTGCTTAAATCATTGTCATCCACAAGTAGAATCCTGCTCTTGGATAACCTATCCGATTCTTGACCCACGGTCTCCTCCTCTTTTATTCGAAACATACTCATTTCACTTTACCCCTCCCAACACTTATAAATATATATAACAAAAAAGTGCCTCAAAAGCAATCCTGATTTCACTCAAACGTTTGCATTTTGAAACACTTTTCATTCCACTCAAGATGGATTACTTTTTATTGATATAGTTAATCAATCCCTCTGACTCAATAATTTTCTGCATGAACGGCGGAAATGCCTGGCCCTGATACTCGGTGTTTTTCGTCAAATCATAGATTTTACCGCTATCAAAGTCAACTTCAACCTCATCCCCTGCTTCTATGGCCCTTGCTGCCTCAGTACATTCAATGATTGGCAATCCTATATTGATGGAGTTACGGTAGAATATTCTGGCGAAGGTCTCCGCGATCACACAGCTTACTCCGGCAGCCTTCAGGGCAATCGGTGCATGCTCACGTGAAGAACCACATCCGAAGTTCTTGTTCGCTACGATAATATCTCCTTTATTGACGGTTTTGATAAACTCTTTGTCGATATCCTCCATGCAATGCTTTGCCAACTCTACCGGATCGGATGAATTCAGATATCTTGCCGGAATGATTACATCGGTATCCACATTGTCTCCATATTTAAAAACTTTTCCCTTTGCTTTCATCTAAATCTCCTCCTACATTCCCAGTTCTTCCGGTGCACTGATTTTTCCTGTCACAGCACTGGCCGCTGCAATTGCCGGACTTGCCAGATATATTTCCGAACCCACATGCCCCATACGGCCAACAAAGTTTCTATTGGTGGTGGAGACACATCTCTCTCCCTCCGCCAAAATGCCCATGTAACCGCCAAGGCAAGGTCCACAGGTTGGTGTGCTGACAACTGCACCTGCCTCGATAAAGATCTTTAACAGACCTTCTTCCATTGCCTGAAGATAGATGGTCTGGGTAGCCGGAATCACGATACAACGGACTCCTTTTTTAACCTTACGATCCTTTAAGATCTCTGCGGCAACACGCAGGTCATCGATCCGTCCATTGGTACAAGAACCGATTACAGACTGGTCGATTACCACATCCTCCGTAACCTCATCGATGGTTTTTGTATTCTCAGGAAGATGAGGAAATGCTATCGTAGGTTTCAATTCAGACAAATCGATGGTATATTCTTCATCATATTCAGCATCTTCATCGGCCGTAAATATCTTATAAGGACGTTTGGAGTGCTCTTCCATATAGGTGATTGCCTGATCATCCACAGGGAAGATACCATTCTTTCCACCGGCCTCAATTGCCATATTCGCGATTGTAAATCGGTCATCCATAGTAAGGTTTGCTATGCCCTCACCGGTAAATTCCATGGATTTATATAAAGCGCCATCCACACCAATCATACCAATGATATGTAAGATCACATCCTTGCCACTCACCCACTTGGATGGTTTCCCGATCAGATTGAACTTAATTGCGGACGGTACCTTGAACCAGGCTTTTCCGTTCACCATGCCTGCTGCCATATCCGTGCTTCCTACCCCTGTGGAAAATGCTCCAAGAGCTCCATAGGTACAGGTATGAGAATCGGCTCCGATGATCACATCGCCTGCAACGGTCAGTCCTTGCTCAGGAAGCAGCGCATGCTCAATTCCCATCTGTCCAACATCAAAGTAATTTGTGATATCGTGTTTGCATGCAAACTCACGTACACATTTACAGTGCTCTGCAGACTTTATATCCTTGTTTGGAATAAAGTGATCCATAACGAGAGCAATCTTCTCCTTGTCAAATACATCATTCTTTTCAAATTTATCCATCTCATGGATGGCTACCGGAGAAGTTATATCATTTCCTAAAACCAGATCCAGATCTGCCTCAATTAACTGTCCGGCTTCTACCTTATCTAATCCAGCAGCCTGAGCCAATATCTTCTGCGTCATTGTCATTCCCATGGTTATTTCCTCCCGAAAATTTTATTATTGTAATTCTACCATAGATTTTGATATAATGGAAATACATATTACGAATACTTATCATAACTTGTGGTTATATCATTTTCGAAAGAGAGGTACCTATGGACCATACATTGTCACAATATTATATCTTTTACATCGTAGCTCTTCAAGGCAATATATCAAAAGCAGCCGAAAAGCTTTATATCAGTCAGCCTGCAATCAGTAAATCAATCCGCAAACTGGAAAAAGCGCTGAATACACCTTTGTTTAAGCGAAACTCCAGGGGTGTGACCCTGACGGAGGACGGGGAGCTTCTTTATCAACATGTTCAGGAAGCCTTTGCCCAACTTGAGATTGCCGAGCAGACGCTGGAGAGAAAACATGCATTAGGCATCTCACATCTGAGAATCGGGGCCAGCTCCACCTTATGCAAATACGTACTTCTTCCCTATCTTCAGAGTTTCGTAGCTGCCAATCCTCACGTTAAAATCACCATCAGCTGCCAATCTTCTTACAAGACCATAGAACTCCTTCAGGAACAGAAAATTGATATTGGTTTAATTGGCACACCCAGCTCTCCAAAAACTTATGAATTTTTTCCCATCCTGTCCATACACGATACCTTTGTGGCCACCGATACCTACTTGAATAATCTTTCCCTGCGTGAAGAAGATTCTAATATTTACCACACCGCCACATTTATGTTATTGGATGAGGAGAATATTACCCGCCAGTTCATCAATAATTATATCAAAGATCAATCACTCCAGTTGGATAATATCCTGGAGGTTTCAACCATGGATCTTTTGATTGAGTTCTCCAAGATAGGCCTGGGTGTTGGTTGTGTGATCAAAGAATTTGTACAGACAGAACTGGATCATCATGTGCTTACCGAACTCCCCTTAGGATTGGACATCCCAACACGTGAAATCGGTTTTGCCTGCCTAAAAGAATCCAGAGTTCTGCCCCCTATTCAGAGTTTCATGGAACAAGTTGCTGCTTTTGAAACAGGAAATGCTTAAAGGTTAACGACAGAGAAGCACCGGAGCCAAGTTTCACTCCGGTGCTTCTCTATCGCATATCGCTCTTGCTTAAGTCGCTTAACGACTTTTTGCATGATATATCTTCTGCGATTTAGTTATTGATTAATTTATCTTCATTGCTCCAGCTGTAAAGTTTACGAACTTCATCGCCAACCTTCTCTGCCGGATGCTCAGCAGCCAGTTTTCTCATAGCTCTGAAGTGAGCCTGTCCGCCTGCCTTAGACATATCCAGAAGGAAGTCTTTCGCGAATGTACCATCCTGGATGTCTGAAAGAATCTTCTTCATGCTCTTCTTCGTCTCTTCTGTGATGATCTTCGGTCCAGTGATATAATCACCGTACTCTGCAGTGTTGGAGATTGAATATCTCATGCCTTCAAAACCAGACTGGTAGATCAGATCTACGATCAGTTTCATCTCATGGATGCATTCGAAGTAAGCATTTCTTGCATCATATCCTGCTTCAACCAGAGTTTCATATCCAGCCTGCATCAATGCGCAAACGCCGCCACAAAGTACTGCCTGCTCACCAAACAAATCTGTCTCTGTCTCAGTACGGAAGGTAGTTTCCAGAACACCAGCTCTGGCTCCACCAATTCCCTGTGCATAAGCAAGGGCTTTATCCATAGCTTTACCGGAAGCATCCTGCTCAATAGCAACCAGACAAGGAACACCTTTGCCTTCCTCATACTCGCTTCTTACAGTATGTCCAGGTCCTTTTGGAGCGATCATTGCAACATCTACAAATTTCGGCGGTACAATCTGTCCGAAATGAATTGCAAATCCGTGTGCAAACATCAGCATGTTGCCTTCTTCCAGATTTGGCTCGATGTCATTTTTGTACATCTCAGCCTGATTCTCATCGTTGATCAGAATCATGATAATATCAGCCTGCTTTGCTGCTTCTGCTGCAGTATAGACTTTAAATCCCTGTGCTTCGGCTTTTGCCCAGGATTTGCTGCCTTCATAAAGACCGATAATGACATTGCATCCGGAATCCTTTAAATTCAATGCATGGGCATGTCCCTGACTGCCATAGCCAATAATTGCGATTGTCTTCCCCTCTATCATAGAGAGATTGCAGTCTTCCTGATAAAAAATTCTTGCTGCCATATATGTATTCCTCCAATTAAAATATATATTTGTTAAAGGTCCCGTGACTAAATGCCACAATTGTTTTACCTTTAGCCGCTTAATCCAAATACCGGACGTCTTCTTTCCCTCTGGACAACCCGGTGATACCGGTTCTTGCCAATTCAAGGATCTCATGACCTTCCAGCAAACTTAAAAATGCCTCTATCTTAGACTGAGCACCAGTCATCTCGATAATCAGAGAGTTGGTTCCCACATCTATAATCTTCGCGCGGAAAATATCAGCAACCGCTATCACACTCTGGCGTTCTGCTGCATCTGCCATCACTTTTACCAGAATCAATTCACGACTGACACTTTCATCAGGCTTCAATACCTTAATATCGCGAACATCCACCAGCTTTTCCAGCTGTTTCGTAATCTGATCCAGAATCAGCTCATCCCCGGTACACACTACCGTCATTCTGGAGAATCTGGGGTCTGCAGTAACACCAACGGTAAGACTGTCGATGTTATAACCACGGCGGCTGAAAAGACCTGCTACCCGGCTTAAAACACCAGAGGTATTTTCAACCAGAATCGATAATATTCTCTTCTTCATCGTTAAAACCCACTTTCTTATATTAATGTAGCGCATTTCTTTTGCATTTCATTCTACTATTGATTATCCCGGTTGTCAATCGAATTTCTGAAAATGGTACTGAAACCCATCAAATATTAGAGTGAAAATATGGATTAGTTTAAAATATTAGGGTGACCTCAGACATCCGAAACAGATTTTCTACAGGCCCCCAACACAATATTGAATACTGTGCGGAAGCGATCTCTCAGATAGATGAGGCCACCCTATATAAATTATTAGTACATCTTTATATCTGCCGATTCCCTGCTTTCTATGGAGAATCCACAAGATATACATGGTCTGCTTTTGCAAGATGACTCTGACTTCATCCCTCAGAATCCAAGGCTCTTAAAAGCGGTTACCATGATTATTAATATTCTTTATTATGGAGCAGTTCATGAGACATGCCCTTCAGCTCGCCATTGTAGAAACTCTGTACCAGCGGGTTATCGTCACATTTCTTGATAATAGCCTCGCTGTCCGCATTGTATAAGCCTTTCGCCCTGTATTTCTTCATACGAGGTGCTGAATGTACCGGCTGTCCTCCGCCCATGATACAACCACGGCGGCATGCCATCACTTCCAGGAAATCATATTGAGCTTCTCCGGATTTTATTTTTTCCATAACCGTATTGGCATTTTTCAGACCATTCACGACGCAGATGCTCAATTCACGACCTTCATAAGGAACTTTAAACTCCTTAATCTTATTTTCCCCGCGCACGCCGCTCTCTGCGATGGCCATCATAGTCTCTTTGTCATGTCCAGGATTCATATGACGGAGTGCTGCTTCCGTAACACCGCCGGTCACACCAAAAATCACACCGCCGCCGGAGCCAAATCCAAATGGCACATCGGCAGCCTCCGGTTCCAGCTCTTTAAAGTCCAGTCCGAAGTTATTAATCATACGGATGATTTCTGTGGTGGTGAGTACATAATCTGTATCCTGCTCACCCTTCGTAAAACTGTTCGGGCGAACTGCCTCCTGCTTCTTGGCAGTACATGGCATGATGGCCACCACAACCGTCTTTTTGCCGCCCACATTTTTAGGGTTACGGTAATACTCCTTCACCACCGCCGACAACATCCCCATTGGGGAACGACAGGTGGAGAGATTATCTTTAAACTCAGGATAATGATCACCCACATATTTTACCCATGCCGGACAGCAGGATGTCATGATAGGCAGATTCTTGCCGGTCTCCACCCTGTTGACAAATTCGGCGGATTCTTCCACGATGGTGAGATCGGCTCCAAAGGTGGTATCATATACCTCGTCAAATCCCATGCGATGCAGAGCATTGACCAGTCTTCCCATAACATTCTTGCCCGGATTAATGCCATAGGCGTCTCCCACTGCCACCCTTACTGCCGGGGCAACCTGTATTACCACACGGGAGTCCGGATCTGCTAAAGCTTCCCACACCTCATCCATATGAGTATGGATACTGATGGCGCCGGTTGGACAGTAAACCCGGCACTGACCACAGTTTACACAGTCAGTTTCCGCGATGCTCTTGTTGAAAGCAGGCATAACCATGGCCTCTGTTCCACGGAACGCAAATCCAATACATCCAACCCCCTGCAACTCTTCACAGGCACGAACACAGTCTCCGCAAAGAATACATTTGTTTGGATCCCGGATGATTCCAGGAGAACTTCTATCGATTTCATGTTTTACCCTGGTATTATTGAATCTAACATCGATGATACCAAGACGCAGGGCCAAATCCTGCAGATTACATTCACCGCTCTTAACACATGTTGTACAGTCACGGCAATGAGCTGCAAGCAAAAGCTCTACGATCAATTTTCTATATTTCTTTAGTTTTCCGGTATTGGTGTAAATCACCATACCATCTCTGGGCTCTTCTGAGCAGGATGCGAATGTCCTTCCTCTTTCGTCTTCCACCGTACATAATCGGCAAGCACCAAATGTTGAAACTTCTGAATGGTAGCAAAGTGTTGGTATATTGATGCCAGCATTACGAATAATAGAAAGCACATTCTTCTCATCGGTAAATTCCACTTTTCTACCGTCAATTGTTATAATTCCCATATGCTATTCCTCCTAGGCTTCAATATAAACTGCATCAAATGCACAGTTGTCTTTGCAGGCACCACATTTGATACACAGGCTGTCGTCGATATGATACGGCTGTTTCTTTTCTCCGGTAATTGCTCCCACCGGACACTTCTTGGCACATTTGCCACAACCCTTGCAGTTTTCTTCATTGATGAGGAATTGACGCATGGCTTCACAGACTTTGGCACGGCACTTATGATCTCTGATATGCTCCTCGTATTCTTCGCGGAACAGTTTCAATGTGGACAATACGGGAAGAGGTGCACTCTTTCCAAGTCCGCAAAGAGCCATACTCTTAACCATCTCAGCCAGCTCCTCCAGCCGGTCCAGATCCTCCATCTCACCTTTGCCCTGGATGATTTTTTCCAGGATTTCTAACATACGCTGTGTACCTTCACGGCAGGGAACGCATTTTCCGCAGGATTCCCTCTGGGTAAAGCCCATGAAGAAACGTGCCACTTCCACCATACAGGTGTTCTCGTCCATAACAACCAGACCGCCTGAACCAATGATGGCACCATATTTTTTAACTGAATCAAAGTCTAAGGGAACATCCAGATGCTCAGAAGTCAGACATCCGCCGGATGGTCCGCCGATCTGTACCGCTTTGAACTTGGTGCCGCCCTTCAATCCGCCGCCCACATCGTAGATGATCTCACGGAGGGTAGCCCCCATAGGAACTTCGATCAGGCCGGTATTCTGTATGGATCCCGTCAGGGAGAAGGTCTTGGTTCCAGGACTTCCCTCGGTACCATATCCGCGGTACCAGTCGGAACCATTCTTTACAATCTTCGGAACAAGAGCAAAGGTCTCTACGTTATTGAGCACCGTAGGCTTCTCCCAAAGACCTTTTTCAACCGTACGAGGTGGTTTTACACGGGGCATACCACGATTACCTTCGATGGATGCGGTCAGCGCAGAACCTTCGCCGCAGACAAATGCACCTGCGCCCCGGTTGATATGAACATGGAAACTAAAATCAGTTCCAAGAATATTTTCTCCTAAGAGATTGTTTTTCTCCAACTCATCGATTGCATGGTGAAGCCTGGACACGGAATTGGGATATTCCGCACGTACATAGATGTAACCATCACGAGCACTAACAGTGTGAGCACCAATTATCATGCCTTCCAACAATGCATATGGATCTCCCTCCATAACAGAACCATCCATAAATGCACCCGGATCGCCTTCATCACCATTACAAACAACGTAGCGGGTTGTCTCCTTTTGGCGCATAACCTGTTTCCACTTCCGTCCGGTAGGGAAGCCGCCGCCGCCACGGCCACGAAGTCCGGATTTTTCAATTTCTTCCGCCACTTCTTCTCTGGTCATCTCAAACATTGCTTTCTGCAATGCTGTGAAACCGCCTGATGCTATGTATTCTTCTAAAGAAAGTGCATCATACTTTCCACAGTTAGCCAGCGTGATTCTGGTCTGCTTCGCAATGAATGGAATATCATCAGGGCCTTCATAGGTAATGCCATCCTGTTTGTACAGAAAATCTTCTAAAACCTGGTCATCCAATACAGATTTTTCAAAGATTTCCTGACACTCTTCAAGTTTCACCTTCACGTACTGTACCACCTTATCACCCTTCTGGATTCTCACCAGGGGGCCCAGTTCACAGACGCCTTGACATCCTGTGTGTTTCACACCTATCGGATGTTCTCCGCCACAGGTATTAAAGTCCACCGTCACATTCTCTGCATTGGTGGCAATCTCCATAAATTTCTTGTAAACTAACTCGGAACCGGTAGCTACGCACCCGGTACCGGAACAGACTAATATACGACATTTGTAAGAATCCAAACGTTCTTTCGCTTCTTCAGCCACTTTCAACAGATCATTTCTAGACACTATAGTCATACGCTCTCACCCCGCAATTCCTCGATTAATTCAATTGCTTTTTCTGGCGTCATACAGGGATAAACCTGTTCGTTGACCATCAGTGTGGGAGCCAGTCCGCAGGCACCCAGGCATGAGACGGTTTCCACCGTAAACACCATGTCGTCTGTGGTATGCTTTTTCTTGTTTAACCCCAACTCTTTAAACAGAACATCCAGGATAGGGCCAGATTTACGCACATGACAAGCAGTACCATCACATACTTTAATGATGTACTTACCTTTTGGTTCAAATGAGAAATTCTCATAGAACGTGGCTACGCTGTAAGCCTTCGCCTCTCTTACTCCAATTTCTTTCGCGACGTAACTCAATAACTCCCCTGGCAGATAGCGGTATGCCCCCTGTATATCCTGCATAATAGGTATCAGGGATCCAGCTTTCCGCCCATAGTGCTCAATAATCTCGTCTGCTTTCGCATAATAAGACTGATCCAGCATATAGAATCCTCCTCCATTTGATTGATGCTACAATTATACTCCATTTCCACTATTCTCACAACTAATTTTGTAATTATAATTCTTTTTTCAGGAATATATACAATGTATATGAAATTTTACGAGAATTAAGAACGTACAAGTTGTCATTTTGTCCATATCAGTATCTGTTTACCATATATTTCTAACAAATAGTTGATTCTCCAAATTAATTGTTGAGGAGTAGAAACCAGCTGAGCATGAGCTCTTTTCTACAGTAAAAATGGACATTAGCCCTTTCTATAGGCTAAATGTCCATTTTAATGCTCATCCTTATTGACCTTCATGTTTTACTTCTAATTGCTTCACTACTTTCTCGTACTCGGCCTTATTCAGTGGATATTTTTGTATGAAGATGATCATAATGAAGGATAAAACAGCGGGTATCACCCACATTGCCATCCTCAATACCATAAGTGCCGATGAAGGCTGAGCACCGCCGATATCAGCATTCGTATCAAGTTTTCCAACCACGAAAAGCATGCTGGTTAAAAAACCACCGAGAGCCGGACCTGCTTTTGTACAAAAACTATTGGCAGCATATCCTAAACCGGCTAATTTCTTACCTGTTTTTAATTCTCCATATTCTAAAGCATCTGCTATCATACATAAAGTGACTGGGCAGACTACTGATTCTGCGGTATATTCAATGGTAAAGCATATCACAGCCAACATAACATTCTGACCGCTTAGGAATCCCCCCAGCATGGCGACTCCACTGATGACACAGCTTACAGTCAGCGTCTTTTTATAGTCCCACTTTTCCACCATCTTAGGAACGAAAGGTATGAGCACTAAGCCCGTAATGGTTCCAATCGTATACATGATTGAACTGGCAGTCTCGTCAATTCCCAGATAAAAACGATAGTAATAAGTCATCGATGTTCCATAGAAGGGATACCGGGTCCAATAAAAAACACCAATGATAAACACCAGCAGCCATGCCTTATTCTTAAACAGATCAGATAGATTACGGCCAAAATCGGAGAGCTTAGCCTTTTCTGCTTTTACCTCAGAGGCATTCGAAGTAAAATTATCACCGGAGTCTATTTCTTCACAGTTTCTGTACAAGAAGAAAAATAGAATAAGTGCCACGGCAGAAAATAAAATCATCACCATCTTATAACCTTCCGCCCTGCTGTCATCCCCGCCGATCAGCTTCACCAAAGGCAGGGCGCCGCATGAAACTACAAGGATACCCACATATGCACCGATGTATCGGAAGGTGCTAAGAGAAGAACGCTGAGCACTGTCTTGGGTCATCAGAGACAGCATCGAACCATATGGCAGATTAACGGTCGTATAAAATAGTACAAAGGCGAAGTAAGAGACAAAAACCCATGCACACTTGGCATATACCGACCAATCCGGCGGACAGGCAAAGATTAATGCGCCGGTCACACAGCAGGGAACCATAAACCATTTAATCCAGGGACGTGCTTTTCCATCACGGGTTCTGGTGATATCAATCAGGTTACCGATAAAAATATCATTGACCGCATCCCAAACTTGTACAAGCACCAGCATAACGCCTACAAAGGCCAATGGTATTTTCAAAAAGACTGTACAATAGAAGGACAGGTAGTAGCTTATCATATAGTTCATTAAGCAGCATCCTAAATCTCCAAAACCATAGGAAATCTTCATTTTCATATTTAGTTTGTTCATAGTTTTCCCCCAATTATCATATGCTTTCTTCTAAGAGTGAATTATGGTTGCCAGGCCATAGTAAGATCGTTTTCCGGGATAATAATCCGCCAGATCAGAATCGGCCTCCACCTTCTCGGCCCAGTTAAATCCGGCGACTGTCTCTGCCAGCTTGTTTTCCCCCTTCAAAATCATTGTATCAAGAATACGAAAATCTTTTACATACTGCTTGCTTATGTACACGCCGTTATGAGCCGGAAACAGCATGTCATATTCCGACTGCCTGGCTAATAATTTTTCCATTCCCGCCAAATGATTTTCCACCATCTGACGAGTGTCATAATCACTACGACCAATTAATAACACTTGGGATGGATCAATCTCATCTCCGGTATATAACTGCCTCTTCTCGCGATCCAAAAGCATGATGCTGCTCTGTGCATGAGCATCAAAGGACAGCACCTCTATGTGCCTTCCTCCTAAGTCGAATACATCCCCCTCCTTCACGTAGTTGAACTTGAAATCCTTAGGCAGCCTATTATAATAATCAATTAAAAATGCTTCCGAGGCGCCCATGGTAATATCCTGCTTTGTGCCCTCTGCACAAAAACAAGAATCCCACCAGAAGTTTCCTCCGGTGTGGTCATAATGTCCGTGGGTGTTTACCACTACCACGGGCTTCTCCGTAATTTCTTCAACCACCTCCCGGACATTACCTTCCCCATAACCGGTATCAATTAACATAGCTTTTTGTTCACCGATTAATAAATAACAAAAATTATTCCAACCATTCGTTAAAACCCAATTATTCTGATCCACTTGCCATTTTCCCCAAATGCATCCCGCTTCAGTTATATTTAGACTTTTCAATTCCTTACCTCCTTTGTACATTTTTCTTATTATATTTTCAAATAAAAAGAAAGTAAATGTGTTCCCAAAACAAAGTTTTAAGACTATTTTGTACAATGCACAATAAGAATGCTGAAACAAAAAAAGAACTGAACTGTCAAACCATACGGTTTTGCAGTTCAGTTCCCCTTCTATTCACATAATAACATCTCACTGCTCACGGCAATGAAGATAAATCTATTTCTATTATAACTGAGGACCTGCAGAAATTAATGCTTTTCCTGCCTCATTACCCTCATATTTCGCAAAGTTCTTCACAAAACGCTGTGACAGATCCTTAGCCTTAGTCTCCCACTCAGAAGCGTTTGCATATGTGTCGCGAGGATCCAGAATATTAGTATCTACTCCTGGAAGTTCTGTTGGAATATCAAAATTAAAGAATGGCAGTTTCTTTGTCGGTGCCTTTGCAATGGAACCATCAAGAATTGCATCGATGATACCACGTGTGTCACGGATAGAGATACGCTTTCCTGAACCATTCCAGCCAGTGTTAACAAGATATGCCTTTGCACCGCTCTTCTGCATTTTCTTAACAAGTTCCTCTGCATACTTGGTTGGATGCAGCTCTAGGAAGGCCTGTCCGAAACAAGCTGAAAATGTAGGTGTAGGCTCTGTGATTCCACGCTCTGTACCAGCAAGTTTTGCAGTAAATCCAGACAGGAAGTAATACTGTGTCTGCTCTGGAGTTAAAATTGATACTGGAGGAAGAACACCGAATGCATCTGCTGATAAGAAGATGACATCCTTTGCCGCCGGAGCCGTTGAAACCGGACGAACAATATTCTTAATATGATTAATTGGGTAAGATACACGAGTATTCTCAGTAACACTCTTATCAGCGAAATCAATTTTGCCGTCAGCAGCAACTGTAACGTTCTCCAGAAGAGCATCACGTTTGATTGCATTGTAAATGTCCGGCTCAGATTCTTTGTCAAGATCGATAACTTTAGCGTAACATCCACCCTCAAAGTTAAATATTCCCTGATCGTCCCAGCCATGCTCATCATCTCCAATAAGAAGACGTTTCGGATCTGTTGACAGTGTTGTTTTTCCTGTTCCAGAAAGTCCGAAGAAGATCGCTGTATTCTCACCGTTCAAATCTGTGTTTGCAGAGCAATGCATAGAAGCAA
This sequence comes from Candidatus Pelethocola excrementipullorum, assembly GCA_018714325.1. GTDB lineage: Bacteria > Bacillota > Clostridia > Lachnospirales > Lachnospiraceae > Novisyntrophococcus > Novisyntrophococcus excrementipullorum. The sequence goes on along the minus strand of DVNN01000065.1, from coordinate 7,750 downwards.
TACCCTTTAATGGCAGGTAATAGTTCATCATAGAGAACATACCCTTCTTCATCTCACCACCGTACCAGGTATTCACGATAACCTGCTCGCGGCTAGTGATGTTGAACATTACAGCTGTCTCAGAATTCAAACCTAACTCTTTGTAATTATCTACTTTTGCTTTAGAAGCGTTATATACAACGAAATCCGGCTTAAAGTTTTCAAGTTCCTCAGCAGTAGGCTGGATAAACATGTTCATAACGAAATGAGCCTGCCATGCAACCTCAACGATGAAACGAATTGCCATACGAGTATCCTCATTGGCACCGCAGAATGCATCTACAACAAAAAGTCTTTTGTTGGAAAGCTCTTCTTTAGCAATGTTTTTCACGACATCCCATGCTTCTTGACTAGCTGGATGATTATCGTTTTTATACTCATCAGAAGTCCACCATACAGTGTCCTTTGAATTCTCATCCATAACAATGTACTTGTCTTTAGGTGAACGTCCTGTATAAATACCAGTCATAACGTTAACTGCACCAAGCTCACTTACCTGGCCTTTTTCATAGCCTTCCAAACCTGGTTTTGTTTCTTCTTCGAATATCATATCATAAGAAGGATTGTGAACAATTTCTTTAACTCCGGTAATGCCATATTGGCTTAAATCAACATTTGCCATAATATATCATCCTCTCTTTCTTCTTTAAAATTACCTTATCATCTCATTTTGTGAATAAAAAGTCAATAGCTATGGGAAGGAAAACTAGGCGCAAAATTAATAAATTCACTTTAAAAATTATATTGCATAGATTTTTTCCATTTATTGACCCCTTGGTAATTTCATTTATCATTTTGCAAGTTATCTAACAGCAACTTGCAAAATTAGTTTTTGAAGCTTTCACTTCGTACAGTGATTATTATACATTGTTTTCGTAGATTTTCCAATAGTAAAATTCAAAATTTTGTTAAATTTTAGACTATCTTTATAATCAGGCTTTTCTAAGGCGGTTTATACCCTGTTTGACGCTTTAGAATCACCTACTTGTAAAATGCCTTTACTTTCCGGATTTTGCTTCCAGTTTTTTATTACGGAAATACAGACAGATGTCGGTGCTCACCATAATAATGTTCGGAATATAGAACCAGAATGCAAGATTCAAATTATCCCCCAATAGCTTACTGACAATACCGCAAACATATCCAATCGCAATACAGAATAAAAAGAGCACACTCTTACCTTGGGTGGAACGAGACTTATAAGAGCGGTAGATGGACAACGGCCATGATACACCAAAACTTAGAATCATCAACGTTTCCAGAATATCTGCAATCAATATTGTATCCATTATATAATCTCCTTAAATTGTCTTCATATTTTCCGGACGGTAATCCGGTAATAACAGCGGTGAAAGCAGGGAGCTTTCAATGCCTGCCGCCGCTTCCTCCCGTTCAAATTCCTTCACAAAATCCAAGGTCAGATCCGCAACTTTTACATTCTTACTCTTCGCTGCTGCCTGCTGGCCTGCGTTCCGTCCGAATACGATGATATCAAGCAAGGAGTTGCCCATAAGGCGGTTGCGTCCGTGGATGCCTCCCACCGCTTCGCCGGCAACGTACAGGTTTTCGATATCGGACATACCATCTGCCGAGATACGGATTCCTCCGTTTTGGTAATGCAGAGTCGGATAAATCAGAATCGGAACTTCACGCATATCGATATCATACTTTCCGAACATACGAAGCATGCCCGGAAGACGTTTTTCCAACATTCCCTTCCCATGAATCAGGTCGATCATGGGGCTGTCCAGCCAGATTCCGTCTCCCAGCGGTGTGTGCACACCGTTGCCCCGTTCCTTACATTCCCGGATAACAGATGCGGCTGCTACGTCACGTGTTTCCAGAGGATGCATATATGCATCTCCTTTTTCATTTACGAACATCGCGCCCATGGAACGCACTTTTTCGGTAACGAGAGCACCGAAAATCTGAGCAGGAAATGCGACTCCGGTAGGATGATATTGTAATGTGTCCTGATACAACAGACGAGCGCCGGCGCGATAGGCCAGAACCAGACCGTCTGCGGTAGCTCCGTAATGGTTAGAGGTGGGGAATCCCTGATAATGGATACGCCCCGCACCTCCGGTGGCTATGATCACAGTCTTCGCACGAGCCACCTGGACTTCATGGGTCTCCATATTCATGAGAACCGCACCTGCTGCTTTCCCCTCTGTGTCCTTGATTAATTCCACAGCTGAGGTGAAATCCACAATCTGAATCCCACGGTTTTGAACCTCATCCCGCAGTGTACGCATGATGTCAGCGCCTGAATAGTCCTTTGCGGCATGCATACGTTTTCTGGATGTTCCACCTCCATGAGTGGTTATCATCCGGCCGTCTTCATCCTTATCGAACATAACGCCCAGATGATCCAGCCAATTTACGGCTTCCGGTCCTTCCGTCACCAGTTTCTGAAGCAAATATGGCACATTGGCAAAGTGACCCCCGCCCATTGCATCCAGATAATGCTGAGCAGGAGAGTCATTTTCTTTATCCGCGGCCTGAATACCGCCTTCAGCCATCATGGTGTTGGCATCACCCAGACGCAGCTTGGTCACGATCATTACCTTGGCACCAGCCTGATGCGCCTCAATAGCAGCGGAACATCCTGCTCCTCCGCCTCCGATAATCAATACATCCGCGTCATAATCCGGGTCTTTTAAGGACACTTCTTTTCCGCTTAGACGGCTTTTTCCCTGAAGAAGGGCAGCCAGTTCCACCGGTGCCTTTTCCCCTTTGTTCGGCCCCATCTGAAGCTGCTCGAATCCTTCCATCTTAAAGTCCGGGTGGAACTTCTGGAGGACGTCATCCTTTTCCTCAGCGGTCATACGTCTTGGTTCGGTTTTCATCCGCTCTTCACGAGTAGCTTCCACTTTCTTCACCGAATCCAACATTTCCTGTGTATATGGTAAACTCATGGTCTCCGCCTCCTATTTTTCAATCTCTCTACTATTATAAAGTTCTTTCATCTCTTCCAGCGGTTTGCCCATGATATCTTCCATCAACTTCTGGAATCCGCCGTCTTCAATCTCCTTCACACGATTCACCAGATGCTCAGATTCCGGCTGAATGTACTTTCCATACAGACGTCTTGCCAGCTCAGCAACCTGGGGATGCGAGATACCCGCCGGGCATCTGGCGGAACATACGCCACACATCACACAGTCAAAAGACTCTTCCGCGCATTTCTCATATTCGCCTCTCTGAGCATATGCGATGTACTGCATCACATCCAGACTCTGAGTACAGGATTTTGTACATGCGTTACATCCGATACAGCTGTAGATTTCCGGGTAGAGCTGCATCATAATCTGCTCGGTAGGTTTGATCTTCTCCATGTCATACACCTGCTTTACCAGCGGGAAGAACGGCAGTGTTGCCACGTACATCTTATCTTCCACCTTGGTCTGACAGGCCAGACAGCCTTTCAATTCACGTTCTCCTTCGATACGGTAGATTGTTGCACAGGCTCCGCAGAAACCATTACGACATCCACATCCGCGCACCAGCTGATATCCGCAGTATTCCATCGCTTCCATGATGGTCAGGCTGGATGGAACCTGATATTTTTTACCATACAGATATACGGTATATAATACGTCACTCATCTTTTCCTCCATTCTGTGGGTGCTCCACAGCAAACATTAGTATTCATCCGGCAGCTTATCCAGCTCATCGAACCGGAAAACCGGGCCGTCCTTGCAAACATACTTATCACCGATGTTACAACGACCACATTTACCGAAACCACATTTCATACGCAATTCCATGGTGGTATAAACTTGTTCCTTCTTAAACCCAAGTTCTTCCAGCCCCTGAAGGGTGAACTTAATCATGATCGGCGGTCCACACATCAGAACGGTTTTGCTCAGATCAGGATTCAACTCCTTCACATAGTTTGGCACGAATCCCACGTGTCCATCCCATCCTTCCTGCTCACGGTCGATGGTCAGATGTACGTTGATTCCGGCCTCCTTGCACCACTCGGTCTGGATCTCTTCATAATCCACCAGATCGTCCATGGAACGGGAGCCATAGATGATATCAATGGTTCCGTAGTTGTCCCTGTAATGACGGCAGTAATTAATTACGGAACGTAGGGGTGCCAGACCGATACCACCGGCGATGAACAACAGGTTCTTACCCTTTAGTTCTTCCTCCACCGGGAATGGCTTTCCATAAGGTCCACGCACGGTAATCTGCTGCCCCAGATCCATCTGATGCAGCCACTCGGTCAGACATCCACATTTTTTAATGGAGAATTCCATAAATTCTTGGTTTGTGGGAGATGAGGTGATGGAGAACATCGCTTCTCCAACACCAGGGATGGAGAGCATCGCACACTGTCCCGGCATATGCTCAAATACCTTGCCGCCTTCCGGTGCAACCACACGGAACGTCTTTACGTCCGGGGTATCCACCCTCACTTCAGTAACCACGCCAATTTTTGGAATTAATGTTTCATTATTCATGAGCCTTCACCCCCAGAGTCTTGATTACTTTTGCTATGTTCATGGATATCGGACACTTGCTCACACAACGGCCACAGCCTACACAGCTGAATATTCCTTCATTATTGTTTGGATAATATACCAGCTTATGCATAAATCTCTGGCGGAACCGTTCTACCTGTGATTTACGGTTGTTTCCGTGTGCCATCATGGTGAAATCCCTGTACATACAGGAATCCCAGCAACGGTACCGCTGAATGCCGTTTCCGGTATCGTAATCCCGGATATCGTAACACTGGCAGGTAGGACATACAAATGTACAGGTTCCACATCCCAGACAGTGATCCGACAACTGTTCCCAGGCCTGATCGTTGAAGATATTCATCAATTCATCTTTCTTAAAGCGAGTCAGATCTAGTCCGCGGAGTGGTAATTTCTCCATGATTGCCTGTACCTGGGTCTTCTGCGACTCTACCCCGGCTCCATCGCTTTCTTCCATCAGTGCTGCCACCTTGGTGGTCAGTGCTTCGCCTTTTTCCGTCTTCGCTTCCCAGTATAAAATCCCATCTTCAATCCAGGTCACCACATCGCCTTCCGGCTCCGTGGCATCTATGCCAAACACATTACAAAAGCAGGTCTCTTCCGGACGGCTGCAAGCCAGGGCTACAACCACGCCATGCTCTCTTCTGGACTGGTAATAGGTATCCACCGGATCCGACAAGAATACTCTGTCCAGTATGGCGAAACTTCTGGCATCACAGGCTTTGACGCCAAAGATCACATAATCCTCTTCTGCCCTCTTGGGCTCTTTTATTTCAATTGTCTTCCCCTGCATCTTGAACTCCATCAGGTTTTCACTCTGTGGGAAGAACAAATCTTTGGCAGATTTTACGGTATGCAGTGCATCCAGACGAACCTTAGCATCTGTTTCATAGGGATAGAAATCTATCTGTCCGCTCTTTTCGATGGGAAGGTACAAGGTCTCCTCTGCGGCGATAGCCGCAAATAAGTCATTTGCCTTCTCTAAAGCCAGTTTCAACATCACATCCCACCGCCTTTCTCCATAACAATTCCCGGTTCACAGTCTTCTTGTGTATATGCTGTCAAAGGTCCGGCTGTTTCCAGATCTTCTCCTGCCTGGAATTCCCCATAAAACTCATCAATATCCTTGATGAATTTGCGATTCAAGAGATGAAGGGGAATCTGCTGCGGGCATACACGACTGCATTCGCCACAGTCCGTACAACGTCCCGCCACGTGGAAAGCCCGAATAATATGGAACATATTCTCCTCAAAAGAATCCACATTGGCTTTCGCAGCGACACCGGAATTTGCATTGTCGAACACACAGGTACGGCAGCTGCAGGCCGGACAGACATTACGGCAGGCATTACAGCGGATACATTTGGAAAGTTCACCTCTCCAGAAGTCAAAGCGTTCTGCTTCACTCATGGCTTCCAGCTTCTCCACCAGATCAAAACGATCAGCTCCACCCGGAACCTCCGGCGCCTCTTCCGCCGGAATCAACAACTCGTCATATGCCTTATGTTCATTTCCCTTGCAGACCTTGCATCTCTCAAGAAGCACGTCTGCCTTCTTACATTCTTTTTCGCCATAGAGGGTTTTAACCTTGATGGTATCCCCTTCTTCGGAAATGCCTAAAATTCCGGTGATTCCTAATTCTTTCATCTTCTCCACATCCAGCATACCTGCACATGGAATTCCCAATGCGTATACCTTCTCTCGATCAAATCGATGTTCTTTCAGGAGCTGGTTGAAGCTATAGGTATCACAAGGTTTTAAAAGAGTTAGTACCTTTCCTTCTTTCTGGCTTTCCGATATCAGATATTTACTCTGATTGGCTCCGCAGAAACCGTTGTATAATAATTCATCCACGTTATCTTTGGTGAACATGGCAGGTGCCATATCATAACAGAAATCTCCGGCCTCCCAGCCGATGACCCGATCCACCGTGCCATTGTCCAGTAATTCTTTTACTTTGTTTTGCAACATCTCATTTATCTCTCGCATCGCAGATCCCTCAACTTTCTGTTCGGTCCCAGTTTATGAATTGTCTCCGCAAAGCTGTTCATGGTCTCAGAGAATTTCGCACCTTCCGCCGCGGATACCCACTCTACTCTGGTACGTCCTCTCTCGATTCCCAGATAATCCAACATGGAGAACAGCAAAGTCATACGGCGTCTCGCATAATAGTTACCGGTTGAGTAATGGCAGTCACCCGGGTGGCAGCCACAGAGAATCACTCCGTCGGCTCCACGTTGGAACGCCCTTAAGATAAACAATGGATTAACTCTGCAAGAACAGGGAACCCGGATGATCTTCACGTTCGCAGGATAGGAAAGACGACTGCTTCCCGCCAGATCGGCACCCGCATAAGAACACCAGTTACAGCAGAATGCTACGATTAACGGAGCAAATTCTTTTTCTTCTGTGTTAACTGCATTCATTTCATTTACTTGCATATCGCATCTACCTCCGCCATAATCTGTCTGTTCGAGAAGCCTTTTAAGTCCATCGCTCCGGATGGGCAGGTTACGGTACAAGCACCACAGCCCTGACACACGGCTTCATTGACAACCGCTACGCGGCGGACTTCTCTTCTGCCATGGTCGTTAACCTCTTTATCCACGTAATCGATGGCACCATAGGCACAGACATTGGCACAGGTGGAACATCCATTACAGAGAAGCTCATTGGAATGGGCAACACAAGGGTTACTGAGTAATTTATCTTTTGCCAGAAGTCCAATCACCTTTGCGGCACAGGCACTGGCCTGGGCTACGGTTTCCGGTATATCCTTCGGTCCCTGACAGACACCAGACAGGTAGATTCCTGCAGTTGGGCTTTCAACCGGACGAAGCTTTGGATGGGCTTCTGTGAAAAAGTTGTTGGTATCAATGCTGGCCGTCAGCATGGTTGCAAGTCCCTTAGCCGATGGATCCGGCTCCACAGCGGTGGCCAGAACTACCATGTCTGCATCCAGGATCATCTGGTCATTGGCAAGCAGGTCAGATGCCTGAACTTTTAAGGTTCCATTCACATCTTCCACTTTTCCGACCATTCCCTTGATATAGTTAACATCATACTCCTCTACGGCCCTGCGGTAGAATTCATCAAAATTCTTACCAGGCGTCCGCACATCGATATAGAATACGGTCACATCAACATCAGGATACTTATCACGTACCAACATGGCATGTTTTGCGGTGTACATGCAGCAGATCTTCGAACAATAGGAA
>DVNN01000064.1 GCA_018714325.1 Candidatus Pelethocola excrementipullorum | reverse complement strand
TTTTTAATCGTCCGTCATCAATCAGATAATCGATTAATAAAATCCCTCCGGAGATTTTCTCCTTAAGACCATGTTTCAAAGCGTTTTCGACCAAAGGCTGAACCAATAATTTAGGAACCAGATATTGGTTGATATCCAAAGAGGCAGAAATTCGATAGTTAAAGGTGTTGGTAAAACGGTAGTTTTGAATCTTGAGGTAAGAGGTTATAAAATCAATATCCTCTTCTATGGTGATGAAGGATCTTCCATCCATATTAATATGCATCAGGGAGGACAAGGATTCGGCCACCTCACCGATATTTTCCACCCCTTGTATATTAGATAGGAATTTTATGGTGTTCAGTGAATTATATAGAAAGTGAGGATTCATCTGGAACTGTAAGGCGTCAATCTCTGCCTTATGCTTGGCTGCCTCCTCATCCTTTACGGCGTTGAGTAACTCCTTGATACGCTTCAGCATCGCTTGAAATTGCTGATATAGGGCGCCGATTTCATCACCTGATCGGATGGGAGTCCGCAGCTCCAGGTGCTCTCCATTCACTCCTTCAACTGCTTTTGTTAAAATCCTTATGTTTTTTGTGAGCAGAGAAGTGGCCATAAACACACTGATGATTAATATCAAAACCAGTATTGCGGTGATGATCAAAATCTTATGGGCTGTGTTTGTGAACGTGGATACAATCTCTTTTTCCGGTATGATACTTAAGGTTGTCCAGCCTGTCAGGTCAGAATTATGGTAGACGGCCAGCATCTTTTCCCCCGCATCGTTATAGGTAAAGAAATGTCCCGCATTGGAAGTGAAATTTTCAATCATCTCCTTGCCCGCCCAGGACTGGGATTCCATATGCAGCAGATCCTGTGAAGGGCTGAACAGAACCTTGCCGTCCGTATTATGTATGACATAGAGAGAGGAGGAAGCCGTGGAGTTTGCATCATAGCAGTCATGGAAAAGCTGGCAGCTTATGTCGGCTATGGCGAAGCCGATGCTCTCTCCGCTGAAACCATACACCGGCCTCAGCACGGAGAAAACCAGGTCTTTATCCGTTTGATACCACTTATTGGGGTAATGTGGTATCAGGAACAAGTTCTGTTTATCTTCGGTTTTTATCTGGGAAACCCAACCCTCTTCCAAAAGCATCTCGTAGGGGGTGGGGACTCCATAGATGATATTATTACCATTAAAGTCACTGAGCATCACCCCGTTTAGATTCTTTTTGAAACTACATAGACTGATCAAATAATCCGTGGCTGTTTTTCTATAATCAATAATTTCGGAATTTGTGAGGTCGTCCCGTGACATGATATTGATGATGTTCGTGGACAGATAATTACCGGAACGAACTGTGGAAAGAGCCGTTACATTAATGATATCCTGCACCTGATTTTCGAAGATGGTGTTGGAGACCTGAAGCATATGTTCCATATTTTGAATGGCGGTGGCTTCCGCCTCTTTTTTTAGTTCTTTATACCAGATCATGAGCACAATAGAAGCAAACAAAAGAAAGATAACAATCATGGATGCTATGAATTTATAACGGATACTTTTAAAATGCACTTTCATAAAAACCACCTTTTGGTAAAGAATTATGTCATAATCATAAGTAGTTATAATTTGAATGTCAAGAATTATAAAAAAAGTGTAAAATATTCCTGAGAATATAAAAAGATTACAATCCCAAAACAGTGTCCTCAATGGTATCATGAATACATGAAAGGCCCGGGATCTTATTTGATAATAATAAAGACAGGAGAAATGAGTTATGAAAAGAATGAAAAAATATCTGGCATTAGGCTTAGCGGTTATGATGTCTGCAAGTATGATGGGCTGTGGTGGGAAAGATGACGGGGAATCAGCGAAAACTTCGGCTTCCCAAAGCGGAGGAAAGGTGGAAACCTTAACACTTTTAATGTATACGGATTGGTACAAAGCAGGCTGGGAAGAATTAGAAAACTATATCAACGAAAATGCGGAAGAACTGGGTTTCAAACTGGAAATATCCAAAATTCAAGGCGGGGCTCAGGGAGATCAGGTGCTTCAGACTAAATTCGCAACCGACGACCTGCCTGATATCATTCAGGTCTATAAACCCCAGTGGGTGGACTCCTACGCCAACGGTCTGGATAAACTGGTGGATCTGACAGGGCTTGATAGTGTTGCCGAGTATGATGAAAAAGCGTTGGACGGAACTTTTGTCTATAAAGATAAACTATATGCAATGCCCATTGATTCTGTGGTGCTTTCGGGAGTTTTTTATAACAAGGCCGTATTTGAAAGCGCACAGGTAGAGATACCAAATACATGGGATGAATTTTTAGAAGTATGTAAAAAGTTGAAAGAAAAGGGCGTGACTCCGGTTTACTATTCCGGAAAAGATGCATGGAGCGTACAGCCGCCCACAATCAGCGGTATTGTATCAGATGCTGCCGAAAAAGGGATTACCACCTTTGACCTGATGGAGCAGATTGGGGAAAATAAGTTAAAGTTTGAAGACTGCAGTAATTTTGTGGATGTAATTGAACGGACAAAGGATTTGATCGATCTGGGTTATGTGAATGAGACCTATCTGTCAGATACTGTTGACAACGCTCATCAGGCTTTGGCAAACGGGGAATGCGCGATGTATATTAACGGTACCTGGTGTGCGGATAATATAGCCGAGAAATTTCCGGATAAGATCGATGATATAGGTGCATTTGCGCTTCCCATGTCAAGCGGGGATAATTACATAAATATGTTTACACCATATTCTCTGGCGCTGACCACACAATGTAAAAATGCGGAATTGGGTAAAAAAGCGATTGATTTTATCGCCTCGGCAGAAGCGCAGCAGATCTATGCCAACGCACAGCCCGGTGTATATCTGAATCAAAAAGTGACCAGCGAAATTCCAAAGGCAACCGCAGAATTAAAAGAAATCATGGACAGCGGAAAATCCATGACGGACTGGGAGGAAATCAATAAATATTCCTATGGAAATCTAAGCGAACCATTGTTGAATTACTATACAGGGACGCTGAAAGACGCAGTGGACGTTGCAAAGGCTTTGGATGCTGAGACAGAGCGCAATGCAAAGGCACAGGGCGATTCAAACTGGTAGAATAGAAAAAGGGCCGCTGCATGATTGCCGGAGTTTTAAACTCCATTTTCTGAATGCAGCGGCCCAATTTAAGGAGTCGTAGATGAAAAAAGGTAAAATCAATAGATATTCATACTCTCTGGCAGTACCAGGTTTGCTGCTGTATATATTATTCTTTATTATTCCGGCACTCGGGGGTCTGGTGTTGTCCTTTGTGAAGATATTAGGGTTTAATATATCATCCGCACGCTTTGGCGGCATTCAGAATTATCTGGATGTGTTCAGCCAGCCGAATATGAGAGGAGCAATTTTTAATTCATTTATATTTGCCGTGGTGACCACCGTATTTAAGATGTTGATCGGTCTGGCCCTGGCAGTTGCACTTAATAAGAAATTGGCCTTGACTAATGCGCTGAGAACCATATTTTTCCTGCCGGCTGTCATTAACACCGTGGCCGTAGGATTGATTTTCTCATCGTTGATGCATCCGTCAAATGGGCTGATTAATAGCTTTTTAAATACAGTAGGCTTAAGCGGCCTGGCTCAGTCCTGGCTGGTGGACACCAATCTGGCAATCTTTTCCGTATGCGCCATTGAGATATGGAAATGGTCCGGGTTCACCATGGTGATTTTACTTTCCGGAATGCAGACCATAGGCCGGGAGTATTATGAGGCGGCAGAAATTGATGGGGCGGGCGGATGGACGAAATTCAGATATATAACATTTCCTCTGCTGCTTCCTGCATTCAACAATGCATTGATATTGAATATCATAGGCGGACTGAAAGTATTTGATTTGATTCAGGCCACCACACAGGGGGGGCCAGGATC
>DVNN01000063.1 GCA_018714325.1 Candidatus Pelethocola excrementipullorum | reverse complement strand
CGATTAAAATTATAGGCTTCATTGTAAATATTGATTGACAGGCTATTGGTTGAAGTACCTGGCCCGCCCTTTGTCAATGTAAAGATCACATCAAATACCCTTACTCCATTAGATAAAGCCAAAAATACGCAGATAGAAATCGTTGGGCGAATCATCGGCAGATATACGTGGCATACCTGTTTTAAGAATCCCGCACCATCGATTTGGGCCGATTCCAGCAGTTCGCCCGGCACCATCTGTAAACCCGCAATGTAAATCACCATATAGTATCCCAGCCCCTGCCATATGGAAACCAATAATATGGCAAAGAAGGCATAAGCAGGCTTTCCCAGCCAAGGCAAGTCAAATACCTTCAATCCACTTACTTGATAGAGTTTTTGAAACCCCGTGGAGAAAAGGAAGGTCCACATAAAACCCACGATAACTAAACTAAAGGTGTTGGGAATAAAGAAAAAGGCTCGTAGAACCCCGGAAAAATGAATTTTCTGAGTTAAAAAAACTGCAACTACAAAAGCTGCAAAATTAACTAATATAACAAAAAGGATGGTATGAAGCATCGTAAATATAGCCGCCTCAAGGAATTGGGGATCATCCGTAAAAATTTCGATATAATTTTCAAGACCAATCCACTCTATGTTGCGGGAAACACCATTCCATTTTGTAAATGAGTATCCAACGTTCATGCCAAAGGGCAGCAGGCATACAATCACCATACATAAGGTAGCAGGTAATGTGAACGCTGTGAATTTTAAAAAAGTAATATATTTCTTTTCAAACTTTTTGGACATAGGTAGTCATCTCCTCTGAAGTATAGAGCCCCGGGGCTCTACAGCACCCAGGGCCTAATTGATGTTATTCTTGACTTTTAGCCAGTTTCTTCCAAACCTGATTCAGCTGTTGATTTGTGGCTTCACGATCGTTAGTGCCTACTACATAGGTCTGCAATACTGCTCCGCTTTGGTCAAAGTATCCATCGGGATAGAATCCATGTGCACAGGCATAGGTGCGTCCTTCATTCATGTATGTGCTGATTTCTTGTGCCAACATGGCATCGGGCAGTTTCCAGCCCTTTACCGTTGGAATAAAACCACATTCTTCTACAATAAATTTCTCACCATAGTCAGATGTAAACATCCACTCCAGAAAAGCATAGGCTTCGTCAAAGTTCTCACTGTCCTTGTTCAGGCAATACATCGTATTGGCATCCACCATGAGCTTAGACTGATCAGGATCGTTGCCGGGAACAGGCATGAAACCAATATTAGCCTCTGGATTAATCATCTTAATAGAAGCTTCATTGCCCGAAACGTTACTGATCATAGCAGCCTTTTCTTCTGCAAATAAACTGATCTGCTGGCTTACATCAGTTTCTACCGGACGATCGTTACCATATTTGGTCACCAGATCAAGGCAGTCAAACGTCTGCTGCATAATTGACATATCAGCAAAACTCAGTTCATCGGGGATTTTCTGGGAGAATTCGTATGTGCTCATACTCTCTGACTGATTCTCGTAATATTCAGACGCATAGTATTTTGTCATAATATGGGACGGAATCCAGACTTCTTTAAATCCATTTGCAAATGGTGTATATCCTTTTTCCTGAATCGTTTTAGCTGCTGTTTCCAGTTCATCCAGGGTTTCCGGCAGTTTAGAGATACCACATTCTTCAAATATGTCCTTGTTGTATATGATGCCATAACCTTCTACAAGCATAGGCAAACCGTAGATTGATCCATCCTGTGTAGCAGGTATCAACGTGGATTCTATAAAGTTATCAAGAATTGCATCGTCTTTAAAGTCATAGGAATATTCTTTATAGATGAGATTATCCATATATCCTGAAGTCATGAAAATATCCGGCATGGTACCTGCATTAATTTTCGACTTCAACACTGGTTTATAGTCCTGCTGCAAAATCTCCACTTCCACTGTTACATGAGGGTTTTGACGATGATACTCATCTGCAAGCGCATGCATTTGCTGGGTTATTTCCGGTTTATACTGCATCAGACGCAGCGTAACCGGTTCTTGCTCCTCAGAACTTTCTGCTGAAGTATCCTTCGATGTGTCTGATGATCCATTCGATAGACTTGATGTTCCCTTTCCTTCTTCTGCTTTAGATGGACTGCCCCCACAGCCAGCCAAAGCACCCACTAGTAAAAAACAGGCAGATAATACTGAAATTGTTTTTTTCATGTGACTTCCTCCTCTTTTATTTGTTAACTTTATTCTAGAGTATAATATAATTTGGCACAACGTAATAAAATGAGGAACTCTTGGTAAAATACAGACCTCTCCAGGATTAAGGCAAAATCCCAACTTCCTCCTATGGTCCGGATTCCTGTATCATATAAGACGACAAATGGGGCTGTTGCACTAAATAAGTGCATCAAGCCCCATTTATTATAAGATGTTATTTCTGTTTGCCCGTCTTCAAATTACTCATCGCCACCGCAAATAGTAACACAAGACCTTTGATAATCCACTGCCAATATTCCAGAACCCCGCACATTACCAATCCATTGGATAATATGCCTATGATAAAGGAACCAATCAATACATTGAGCACGAAGCCCTTTCCACCTTGTAGAATTACCCCACCCAAAACAGTTGCGGTTAATACATCCATGGCGAAATCAGAACCTATCGACGGCTGGCCTGCTCCAAGTCTTGCTGCCATCAGAACTCCTGCGATACCGGCCGTAACCCCCGAAGCCACAAATGTGCCCATCACCACCTTTTTTATCTTAATTCCAGAAAGGCGTGCCGCTTCTTTATTGCCCCCAACCGCGTAGACTCTTCTTCCTATATAAGTCTTATTCAGGAGAATAAATCCCAGTACAAACATCACAATCATGATGATTACCGGAAAAGGCAGAAACCCCAACACAAAACCTTGTCCCGTATATTTGAAATTGTCAGGCAGACCACTGATTGAACTCCCACCGGTCAGCAGATAGGTAAAACCCTTGATAATCGTCTGCATGGCCAGAGTACATATTAGCGATGGAATCTGTAAGTACGCAGTTAAAACACCGGAGGTTAAGCCAAATACACAAGACACTAACATGGCAATCAGGATTGCAATTCCCATCGGCACATCCTGTTTTGTGATCAAGGTGGCCGTAAGGCATCCCGTAAATGCCAGAATAGAGCCCACCGATATATCAATCTCTCCAACCAGTAATACCATGGTCATGCCCACAGCGGCTATGCCTGTAAAGGATACCTGACGTGCAACGAGAAATAAGTTATCTGAAGTCATAAAGTTTTTGCTGGCAAGTGCAAAAATCAAAAACTCCACGATTAAGATAAAAATGATTCCAAATTTATCATAAAATTTTAGAAATTTCCCTGCATTTATTTTTTGTCCCATATTCCATCCCCTTCTCCTTACTTCAACCCGGAAGCCAAGGTCAGTATTCCATCCTGAGTTGCCTCCTGGTAGCTAAGTTCTCCGCTGATTTCTCCTTCGTACATGACCAAAATCCTATCACTTAAGTTTAATATCTCTGACATTTCCGACGAAATCACAATCAGACTTTTTCCGGCTTCTCTTAACTGAAACAGAAAATCATATATTTCTCTTTTTGCACCTACGTCAATACCTCTTGTGGGCTCATCAAAAATCAAAATATCAGAACTGGTGGACAGCCACTTGGCCAATACAATCTTTTGCTGATTCCCGCCAGACAGGCTGGATGCAGGGTATTCCAGGGATCCCGCCTTAATCTGCAGCAGCTCCACCTGGTCTTTCAGAAGATTTTTTTCCTTTTTATCATCTATAAATAACCCCTTGCACAGGTCTCTGATCACAACTAAGGATATATTGGAAGAGATGCTTTGACTCAGCATCAACCCTTCCCTTTTTCTATCTTCCGGGATTAATCCGATACCATGCTTAATCGCCGTTGCCGGATTCTTAATCCTTATCCTTTTCCCCTTGACAGAAATCTCCCCTGACTCCAGGGAATCGGCTCCGAATAGTGTCCTGACCGTCTCTGTACGCCCAGCGCCGACCAGTCCTGCAATCCCTAGTATTTCTCCTTTTTTCAGCTCAAAGGATACATTTCTTATCTTATGATTGGTCAGGCCGGTCACTTTCAGGACTACCTCCGCCTTACTGTAATCCACATCGTCCCCTCGTTCCGGGAATTCTTTGGAGAGTTCACGCCCTATCATAAGATGAATCAATTCTTCTTTATTGGTCTGATCCGTATCCATGCATTTGATAAACGCTCCATCACGGAGCACCGTGATCCGATCACACAGACGAAAAATCTCTTCTAATCTATGAGAAATGTAAATCATAGAAATACCCTTTTCCCTCAGCCTGCCTAAAACCTTGAATAATATATCGATTTCATTGTTGGTCAGCGGGGCCGTGGGCTCATCCAATATCAGGACTTTGCTGTCTTCCAAAAGAGCCTTGGCTATTTCAACCAACTGGCAGTATGCTACGGAGATATCTTTAATCTTGGACTCACAATCGATGGAGATATTCATCTCCTTAAATATCTTCTGACTTTGTTCTTTCATGGATTTCGTATCTACAAAAGGACCTTTTCTAATCTCTTTTCCTATAAATAAGTTCTCATATACAGTCATTTCCGGTACCAGGTTAAATTCCTGATAAACCATGGCAATCCCCGAAGCCTTCGCCTCCGCCGGACTCAGCTTTTCATAGGATTTCCCGCAGATCGTAATAGTTCCGGAACTTGGCTCTATGGCGCCTGCAATGGATTTACATAGTGTGGATTTACCCGCTCCATTTTCTCCAATCAGAGCATGTATTTCTCCCTTGTATACATCCATATCAACTTGATCCAATACGGTGATGCCGGAATATCTTTTCGTCAGCCCTTTCACAGATAGAAGGATGTCATTTCCCATATTTCAGCCCTGGCCTTTCTCACTGTTAGATACAGACTATTAGTTCTTGACTAACTTCTGTAATTCCTCATCTAATACATAGCTGGCTTCCCTGGATCTGTACTCCTCCACATTATCGACATCGATTGCAATGGTGGTAATTGGGAATGGATCTTCATATTCCATGCCTAATGAGATTTTCACCATATTCTGTACCCAATAATACCCGATTTCTGATACATAACGGTCATTTCCCACCGTGCATCGATATACGGTATCTTCCTGTACATAATCCAGAACGGTATCCGTACCATCACAAGATCCAATGAACATGTTTGTGGTATCTAATCCAGATTGTTTCACAGCTTCGTATACCCCAATCCCCATCTCGTCGTTATAGACTAAGAGTAAATCCACATCTGGGTTAGCCTGTAATGCTGATTCTGCCGCCGTCATCGCATCGGATGCACTTGTTGCCTCCACCGTATTCCAATCGATACTATCTTCCCCGCATAATTCGTTGATTTTGTCCGTCCATCCCTTACATCTCTCAATGGCCGCCTCTTCCAAGGAAGTTGTAATGTTGATGATCTTCGCCTTACCGCCTAACTTTGTCTTAATCCAATCCGAGGCCGATTCACCTAATTTCTCGCCCCATTCATATTCGTTATATCCAAAATATGTAGTGGCTCCCACGCTGGTGTCATATGGATAAATTCCTACGGGAATCCCCTTGTCCATGGCCTGCTTTAAGGTATCCTTCATGGTTTCAACAGAGATGCATTGGCAGAGTATCCCATCCACATTCTGGGAAATGTAATTCTCCACATTGGATACCTGCTTCTCCGGTTCCATATTCCCACCATCCGTGATCAGGATTTTCACCCCTGTCTGTTTCTGGAATTCCTCGTAACCTTTTACCAGGTTCGCCATAAATTCATGCTGTAATGACATGACACTGGCTCCGATCGTGATTTCAGACAGGTCAGTCACCTCTTTTGTATTAACCGACGGGCTTGATTCCTTGCTTTTATCATCTGTGGTATTGCTTTCACTCTTACTGCCCGCCCCATCATCACTACTTTTTGCCGCCGGGCTGCCCCCACAGCCAGCCAACATCGCCACACAAGTTATGACCGATACATAATACATCCATTTTTTCTTAAACATACCTTCTCCTCCAATACATTTTTTGTTTTTGATGATCAATCGTAATATCCATCCGTGGACTTTTTCAGAGTCTTAAACTGCTCCATATCATGTCCGAATAATATTGTTGCGTTTGTCCTCTTCGCGTAATCCATCAGATATTCTGCCGATCTCTTATATCCTAAAGAATCATATAAGATTCCTGGGACCTTGATCTCGCCTTCCACGTTCATCCGGCAGTAAATCGCATCTGCCACAATCAATAGATTCCCCGTGTTCTCCAGTTCCACCTTCATCGCCACCATCCCAAAAGAATGACCTGAGCCTAAGTTCAGCAATGTGATTCCCGGAACCAACTCATATTCCTTCACATCATCCTTAAGTAATTTCCAATCTAATCCTGCCGCTATGAATTTGCTGATGTCGGATGGTACATGCACATCCAGATCCTTATTCGTAACATAGCCTTTTAAAGTCTGCAAAAATTCATTTTCATTTACATAGACTTCTGCATGTTTGAAATGATGCAGATTTCCTGCATGATCCACATGCAGATGTGACATGACCACATATCGTATCTCTTCCGGCCTGACATTCAACTGAGCCAAACGACTTAACAAATGTTGATCCTCTGTAACATAATATGGACTTTGCTCCGGAATAAAGGCTGGCCAGTTCTTCTCCCATTCCGGGTCACACCCAGTATCAAATAAAACATATCCCTCATCGGTCTCCACCAAATAAGCCTGGATGGGGATATCAATCCATTCATTGACCGGATTCTTATTCGATGCTACCCCCGCATTTGCTCCGGCTATGAAGTAAGACTTATCCAGTGTCTCCCACCCATTGTCCAAAATATATAGTTTCATCACACCCTCCTATTAAAATTGAAACGCTACTTTAAAGTCCCCATCTCTTCCTTCGGCATCTTCAAATGCCTTTTTCCAGTCCTCCAGTCCAAATACCTTCGATACGATTCCATCTGTCTTCAGTTTGCCATTATGAATGTTCTCAATTACAAAGGGGTAGCAATAGGGGCTTAGATGAGAGCCTAAAATATCCAGTTCTTTTCTGTCTCCTATGATGGACCAGTCAATGGTGGCAGGTTCACTAAATACACTAAACTCTACAAATCGTCCTAATTTCCGAATCATATCCAACCCTTGCTGTACACTGGAAGGATGGCCTGAGGCCTCAATATAGATATCACACCCATATCCATCCGTCATCTCAAGAATCTTGGCGACTACGTTTTCCCTGGCTGGATTCATGACCAGATCCGCACCGAAAGCTTTTGCCCGCTCCAGACGGTTCTCCGCAAGATCCAAGACAATTAATTTGGTTGGATTCTGCAGCCGGGCATAGGTAAGCATCCCAAGCCCAAGTGTGCCTGCTCCGGAAATAACAACGACATCTTCGTTGTGGATCTGAGCCCTGTCCACCGCATGTTTGGAACAGCTATAGGGTTCGATTAAAAGTGCCTGCTCTAATGGCATATCTTCAGGAACTCTCGAAATAACAGCCGTCTTCGGATACCTTACATACTCTGCCATCCCCCCATTATTTCCTTTCTGGAATCCAAAGGTCGCATGGGGCTGACACATCCAATAACGCCCTGTTTTGCAGAATCTGCATTCTCCGCATGGCACAATCTGATCCGCGATGATTCTTTCCCCAATGGAATATCCCTTTACGTTCTCCCCTATCTCCACGATATGTCCCAAGAATTCATGGCCGGGAATAAAGGGCGTTTCCACCCAGGCTGGCTGTACTTCATCTCCCCAAAACATGGCTGCTCCATGCATACACTTTAAATCCCCAGCACATATACCACATCCTTCGGTCTTAATTATAATGTCATCAGGTCCACACTGGGGTGTGGGATAATTCAATTCCAAACGGTAATCGCCTTTTCCATATGCCACCAATGCCTTCATTGTTTCAGGTATACTTCTCATACTGGTCTCTCCTTTGTTATTTCGTTTTATAAATCCACTTTATATTATAACTATATTATTACTGTTCTATTTTGTCAATCAATTTTGTTAATCAATATTATAAAATGAGAATTTTCGTGTGATATATACAAATTTCCACACTAATTTTTAAACATAATTCCTTATCATTTGCCATTTTAATCCCATCCCCCGGAGGGTTTTGTATCATTTAAGGCGTCATGTACATCTCCCAGAGTATTTTCATATCAAGGAAAGAATTTTCCTTTGATATGAAAAAGCTGCTGTTCCATACCGAAAACTCACGGTATATAACAGCAGCTAAGTAAATTTATAAATTAATCTAAATCTATTCGACACCCAGTTCCAACAATTGTTCATAGTTACCATATCGTAGGCAGACACCTCAGATCTACAAAAAGGCACAGGTGGAATACTATCTTTTGGCCCGTGGATATTATGACGGCGGGCGCTTCCTCTGGAAAGGGCTGGATAGCAGCTATATCACAGCATATAATTACTCAATCCATTATACATACAATGAAGAGGATGATATCCTGGCTTTTGGAGATATCAAGACGGTCAGGTTCTCATGTCACTCAGAATAATATAAAAGAATCTGCTGCAGATGTAATTTTCATCCTGCAGCAGATTCTTTTTGTTCTTATATTCGTTTGCCTGGTATTCAATTCCGTATTTCACTGAAATATCTGTTTTACTAAAGATTTTTAGAATCAAAATAGAATCACAAGCTATTATGAACTATAATCCAATAAATTATCATCCCGAACTCCATCAAATCCTCCTGATTGCTTTATAAGAATACTATGGAGTGAAATAATATGCTTTTTGTTTAATATTATCATTCAGCAAGTTCCTCAAACGCCTTTGCATGTTTACTGAGTATCTTTTTCGCAATATCTTCTACTGTCTGGTCTTCTGCTATGCTATCTTCCTGTATCTTACTATAATCAATAATTACGTAACGGGGAACATTATTTTTAAGTACTACTGCTGTTCCATTTTCATCAACCAGTTTTGCAACTTTTGAAAAATTCTGATTGGCTTCTGTCATTGATACTA
>DVNN01000062.1 GCA_018714325.1 Candidatus Pelethocola excrementipullorum | reverse complement strand
TATAATAAAGGCCAGATCCAATGGCCATCCCTATCCCACAGGTAGTCCAGATGCCTGCCGCAGTAGTCAGACCGCTGACCATTCTCTTTCTTACAAATATAATACCGGCACCTAAGAAGCCTACCCCGCTTACTATCTGAGAAGCAACCCTGGAAGCATCAAAACGTATACTATCCTCAAAACCATATTTGGAAACCACCATGATCAGGGCTGCCCCCACCGCAACAATTGCATGAGTCCTGACCCCCGCCTCTTTATTCCTGTTTTTTCTCTCATATCCTATGATGCAGCCGCAGATACCGGCAACAATAATTCTAAAGATGTATTCTGATTGAACAAAAAATTCCAAATACGACACTTCCTCACCTCCTTCTACGTCTTCTTCTGATACTCTTTGGGTGTCACTCCGATTAATTTTTTAAATACCATGCTAAAATACCTGTAGTCCTTATATCCCACCCGCTCTGCAATTTCATAGATGGGCATGTTTTTGTTTTTCATTAGTTTCGTCGATTCATAGATTCGTGTTCTCGTAAGAAATTCCACGAAGGTACAGTTTATTTCCGTCTTAAATAATTTGGCCAGATAACTTTCGCTGATGGACAGATGATTGGCCACATCCCTGATAACCAGATCCAAAGAAAAGTTTTCTCTCAGGTACTCAATGGCTTCTCTCAAATAGGCATTGAGGTTCTTATCTTTGAAATCAGAGATTAACTCATCATGGATTCTGGCAGAAGACATCTCTATCCGCCTTCTTTCCTCTATCCTTTGTATGGACTTTTGAATGGATTCCAGCAACTCTTCATCACAGATAGGTTTTAATATGTAATTCTGCACCTCCAGTTTAATAGCATGAAATGCATATTCAAATTCACTGTAGCCAGATATAACGATAAACTCTGCCTCCACACCTTCATTTTTCAAGGCCTGGATCAACTCAAGTCCATCTATGTAGGCCATTTTAATATCTGTAATCACAATATCCGGCTGCAGTTTGGGAATCTCCTTCAACGCATCTCTTCCATCCGCGGCTTGTCCCACAACCACACAGTCAACCTGCTTCCACGGCGTTGTAAGAACAATTTCTTTTCTAACTAATGCCGCATCATCTACCACATATACCTTATACACGTACTCACCCCTGTTTATTCGTTAGGATACTATCTATCTGATCCTGCAACTGATCCAAAGACTCTTTGGCATCTCCTCCATTTTTCAGATGATTTTTTATCATGATCTCTATCAAACGTCTGATTTTAGAATTCTGCGGCACCGTCAGTCCGCTATAGTTGTTATAATCATAATTAAAGATGGGAACCAGACTCTTATCTTCTTGTTTTGGTTCCTTAAGTATGGATAGGTTGCCCTTTGGCGCACCATAATCAATCATAGCCTCCATGACCGACCAGACCGCATCGTAATCAGACCTGTCACTCCGTTTTAGGAGATATAGATTATTCCCCTGCAGTGGAAAGGAAATATCCTGAAACAGTTCCAAGGGTACAGCCCCCAGCGGAAAATTAAGGTCCTCCTGCAATTCTTCATAATATGCGGAATTGCCTATCAGAATATCTGCTTCACCCTCAATGAACGGTTGATAACTGCGCACTCCATTGAGACTACTGTAATCGATCAAATACTGATCCTGCCTGGCTTGATAATATAGTTCCAACAGCTCTACCTTTTCTATGGTATTCATCTGAAAATGTTCTGTTGCTGTGTATGGCTGCTGATAGGTGAAAGCATCTAACAGAATCTCTTCCACGCCCGCCATAACTCTGGGGCTTCCATTCTTTTCATATAGCTTCTTCCCCTCACCTAATAACTGATATAGATCCAACGTTCCTCCATTGATGGTAACCTTGTCCTTGTTGTAATAGACCACGGACACATTCCTTGTAAAGGGCAGGCTGAATAATTGCCCATCCTCCATGGAATCGGCCATCATAATGGGTCTGATCGTCTGTAGCCAGCCAAGCCCCTTATCCTGTAATACGTACTTGTCCATAGGAACTAAAAGATCCATATCCAACAGAGAAACCATCTGGTCGGCCCCCATTAACGCAATATCATAATTCAGGTTGGCTTCTTTGGAATAAATCAGTTTCAGCATTGCATGGGTATCCGAGGTCACATAGTAGGGTTTAATCTGAATCTGCTTATGCTCCTGATTAAAAGAATCAATATAGGATTCATACCGGGCCTTATTCCCCAGATCATTGTTCATCGAGATAAGAAGGTTCACAGTAATCGCCTGATTTGTTTCCCGGGGGGTATCAAGATAAGACCACCCTCTCCAGATAAGTACGCCAATCAAAAATAAAGCAGCCCCTGTCATCCATCCTCGAAGCTTTGATTGTTTCTTAATTTCCTCTTTTTCCATCATCACGTCTTTGCCTCCCTGCGATAAGGAAGTGTGATACTTACAAGTGTATATTGGTCCTTCACACTTTCCATCTTAATGCCATACTCAATTCCATAGGTGAGCAGCAAACGCTTTTGTACATTTTCCACGCCTAAGCCGCCATAGAGTCCGCAGCTTTTCTTCACATTATTAATATAGGACAGATAATCTTTGTCCACCCCCACACCATCATCATAAATCTTAATAATCACCTTATCTTCTCTTTTAACTGCTCTCATCTGGAGGATATGACTGTTTCTACTATCTGTAAATCCATGGATAATACTATTTTCCACGATTGGCTGGAGGATCAGGCTGGGTATCTGACACTCCAATAATTCCTCTGGTATCTTGATATCCACAACAAACTTGCTTTCGTAACGAATCTGCTGCAGTTCCAGATAATCTTTTACAAAATCCAACTCCTGTCTGATGGAGCAAAATTCCTCGCGATAGGTAATGCTTCTTCTCAGCAGCCTTCCCAGATGAATCACGAATTGTGCGATCTCATCCGTCCTGTTCAGTTTGGCAAGGGCCTTGATTTCATTTAACATATTATATAGAAAATGAGGGCTGATCTGAGCTTGCAGAGATTTGATTTCTGCGTTCTTCTGCCTCTGAGTCTCTTCGATCACCTGTCCCAATAGTTCATTAAGTTTATCCAGCATCTTGTTAAATGTATTGCCCAACAGTGCCATTTCATCATTCTGGCCAGGCTCAACGTGAATCCTTTGTGTCATATCTCCCTGAGATATCAGTTTCATGGACTTTAACAAGGTATTAAAAGGGGCATATAACTTTCTTGTAAGGACACCGGCCGCCACTAAACACAAGCCTACACTTATGGCCCAGAACAAGAGGGAGAATTTCAAAAGATAAGACATATTTGTATAGAAATCAGAGATATTCAAAAAAGTATATACATAAAAGTTTTTATTTTTCTTTTCGCTAAACACCGAAGAATCATTCTCCCCATTCATATTAAAAACTGTTCGAAAAAAGGAGTTGCCCCTGGTCTTATCCACAACACTAGTCAGCTTTCCTTCTTGATCCATTTGCTCCGTATCTAATATATTGATCCACTCTTTATCCAGAGGGACGATATGTGGATCATCATTTTCCACCACCGGCAACAGGCTGATCAAAGTATCCCGATAGACATCAATGATCACAGCTCCCATAAGATTGTCATTTTCATCTTCAATCCTGGTGGCTATGCTCAGGCTGACCAGCTTCCCGCTTTCGTTCATATATTGATTGGCACAGACCGCAGATTCCTCACTCTTTAATTTATGAAGAATCCCCCATTCATCATAAATATCTGTACGATAAAAATTCGGAACTCCACTCTGACCCGAATAAATATTCCTGCTGTCCACATCCAGAATATAGATATTCAATTTATTTTCTCTGCCGGTTATGTAAAAATCCATAATATCATGTAGTTTTTTCTGCTCGGGGTTCCCACTATTTTCCTGCAGGATCGTAAGGATTTCTTTTTTATCCCCGATGCTGATTCCGATATTCTTATATTCTTCTATGGCTTCTTCCAATTTCTGCAGATAACCATCGGATATGGCCTCCGCATTCTTAGAATACTTCTCTATGGACATGGTATAGTTGGCATAAAGGATAGCACTTACACATAGAGCAAGGGGAATGATTGAGATGCATAGAAAGGATATAAACAATCGTTTAAAATATCGTCTGCTGATATAAGAGCCTGTTATTAATTCCATCTTCTTCAACTCCTTTATCCATCCTTCTTATCTAATCATACCCCTTTTTAATCCCCTGGTAAATCTTTTTCATGCAAGCATGAAAAGCATGATCTTTTGACCCTGTGATACCTACGTATTGCTACGCACTTTGTGCTCTCGCAACACTAAAAACATTCGAAATTCGCCCTATTCGGGCTACTTTCTCATGTTTTG
>DVNN01000061.1 GCA_018714325.1 Candidatus Pelethocola excrementipullorum | reverse complement strand
TCTTGCGGTAAAGATACTATAGAATAAGATACACCATGGTTTCATGGCTATAATGATAAAGATAAACTTCTTTTTCGACATTGGAGTCAGTCCGGCCAGAAAACAGAGAATATCATCTGGAGCCAGAGGCAGGAGAATTGCCAGGGCAAATATCCAGAGGAAGGATTTCTTCTGCGTCCATCCCAGATACTTGTAATAGTTGTCCTCTCCAATCAGGCCTTGTACCACATGAGCGCCAAACTTTCTGGCAATAAAAAATGCGATGATGGAGCCTGCGCTGATTCCGAGATAGTTGATCCAGAAGCCTCCCATGGAACCGAATAACATGGCGCCTACGATACACCCCAGAAAACCGGGGAGTATGGGAATCACGACCTGAAACAGCTGAATTGCCCAAAGAACCATTGGACCGAAGAATCCGAATTCTTGAATATATCCTTTAAATGTATCCACGGAGTGGAAATATCCATCGAGATAACTTTTTACCAAAAATATGATGATGAGTGCGCAGAAGGCAAAGCCGGCGATCTTGGCTATTCTTTTTACATTTACGGCGATGTCTGTCATTAATATGAGTCTTCCTTTCTTTAGGATGTTTAGCTTATGTTGTATATTCTACTTTATTTACATTAAATAGTAATGAATTACACCTTAAGATTTCATTAATATTATTCCTGTCATTATTGGCGGATACGAAAAATGCTTGAATCCTTGGTTAGAATGGATTCAGGCATTAGAATGATGAGTATATAATATATCCAAAACTATCATATGTATTTTAGTCCTACAATCCTATGATTCACGAGTCTTGTAGGTAACGCTAGTTTATCATATAATGACAGGTGCTGTAAATCTTTTTATGTGTTATTTATGCATTCATCGGCATCAGGTGTGATCGGAATCGTTTAAAATTCGTTGTAAAATATGGAAAATCTGATATACTTATTAGAAAGGATTTGGCATTATCTTATCAGAAAGGAGCTTTTCAATATGAGTTTTAAAGAGATAGATGTAAAAAACATACAGAAGAATCCATTCGCAATGATTGGAGATGAGTGGATGCTGATTACTGCAGAAAAAGAGGGCAGTGTAAATACCATGACAGCTTCCTGGGGTGGAGTTGGAATTATGTGGGGAAAGCCGGCAGCCACGGCATATATCAGGCCTCAGCGTTGCACCAAGGAGTTTGTGGATGCATCAGAGTACTTTACCTTAACATTCTTCGGCGGCGGACAGAAAAAGGCTCTGGGTTATCTTGGCAGCGTGTCTGGCCATGACGAGCCGGATAAGATTGGTAAAACAGAATTGAATCTTACAAAGATCGATGGACACCCTACTTTTGAAGAGGCTGCTCTGGTACTGGTATGCAGGAAACTTTATGCCCAGAAGATGAAGCCTGAGTGTTTTATGGGAACGGAAGAGATCGAGAAGTGGTACCCTGATAGAGATTTCCATACGATGTATATCGGGGAGATAGTGAAAGCCTATGAGGCGGAATAGATTTACGAAACTGAGAAAGAGAGAGGTAACAAAGATAGATGTGGGTTGCAGATGGATGGAAAGATTATGAAGTGCTGGACACTTCCAACGGTGAGAAACTAGAACGATGGGGCAAGTATATTCTGGTGCGTCCGGATCCACAGGTAATCTGGAATACGCCTCATGACCACCCGGACTGGAAGAAGAAAAATGGTCATTATCATCGAAGCAGCAAGGGCGGCGGAGAGTGGCAGTTTTTCAATCTGCCTGAGCAGTGGTCCATCGATTATAGGAATCTTACCTTTAATCTGAAGCCATTTAGTTTTAAACATACAGGGCTGTTTCCGGAGCAGGCTGTGAACTGGGACTGGTTTGGAGATAAGATCAGGAATGCAGGAAGACCCGTAAAGGTGTTGAATTTGTTCGCCTATACCGGTGGTGCAACTCTTGCAGCAGCTGAGGCGGGAGGGGCAGTAACTCACGTGGATGCATCCAAGGGCATGGTGACCTGGGCCAAGGAAAATGCAGTGTCTTCCGGGCTGAAAGATGCCCCGATCCGATGGATTGTGGATGACTGCAAGAAGTTTGTGGAGCGGGAAATCAGAAGAGGCAACCATTATGATGGAATCATCATGGATCCCCCTTCTTATGGAAGAGGGCCCAAAGGAGAGATCTGGAAGATTGAGGAATCCATCTATCCATTCATCCAACTGTGTGCTCAGCTGCTCAGTGATGATCCCCTATTCTTCCTTGTGAATTCTTATACCACAGGATTGGCTCCGGCGGTATTGAACTATATGATTTCCGTAGAGCTGAAAAAACATGGAGGACATGTGGAGGCTGAGGAAATTGGACTTCCGGTAACTTCTACCGGGTTGATACTACCTTGTGGGGCTTCCGGAAGGTGGGAAAAGTAAAGGAACAGCTTTAAGGGTGTGACTGAATTAAGTTGATTAGGAAGAAGGGCAGATTTTTGGAAATACATCACGTATTTCTGTAAAATCTGCCCTTTTTGCTCAATCACAATCACACTGCTACTGTTGTTAGAAAGGCAGGTACTCTATGATACTTAGTGTAAGCCGTAGAACTGATATACCCAACTATTATTCAGAATGGTTTCTAAACCGGATCAAAAGTGGTTATCTCTATGTGAGAAATCCCATGAATCCCCATCAGATTAGCAAGATCAACTTATCACCTCAGGTAGTGGACTGTATTGTTTTTTGGACTAAGAATCCCGGGCCAATGCTTAACAGACTGGAAGAATTAAAGGAGTATCGTTATTATTTCCAATTTACATTGACTGGTTATGGAAAAGATATCGAACCGGGACTGCCCCATAAAAGAGACCGAATGATTGGAGTATTCCAAGAACTTTCACATAAGATTGGCAGAGAGAAGGTAATCTGGAGGTATGATCCCATCCTCTTTAATGAAAGATACACCCCCGGCTATCATCTGAAAGCATTTACGGAAATTGCGGAAAAACTCAATGGCTATACAGATAAGGTGGTTATTAGTTTTGTGGATTCCTATGCTAAGAATCAAAAAAGGATGGAAGAGATTCATGAATCGGGAATCGATATGCCTGAACTTGCTTCATTTGCCAGTGAAATGAAGCGGATATCCGAGGCCAATCACATGGACATTAGTTCCTGCGCGGAAAAGGTGGATCTATCGGCTTATGGAATTGACCATGGAAGCTGTATTGACCAAAAGCTGATAGAGAAAATCCTAGGGTGCACCATCGGCGGTAAGAAGGATAAGAATCAAAGAGTCGAGTGTGGATGTATTGAGAGTATCGATGTGGGAGCCTATGATACTTGTCCCAACCATTGCCTCTATTGTTATGCAATTCAAAAACCTGAAGCTGTAATGGAAAGAAGGAGATTATATGATCCGAAAGCAGGGTTGCTATGCGGGGAAATCTCTGAGGGAGACAGAATAACGGAACGAAAGATGTATTCCCTGAAGGAAGGGCAGTATCATCTGTTTTTAGAGGGCATAGATACCATATAATGCAAGAAAACTACTAAAGAATTGCAAAAAAGAATTCATTGGCTTGTTAATACTCATTAAAATAGATAAAAATGAAGGATTCTCTTGACAAAGGGTCATTTCAAGTATTAGAATTAGAGGCAACGATTATGTAAGATTAAATTTAAGTGATTGCCCTTCGCTGCTGCAGCGTTGGGCTTTCATCAGAGATATCAATAGTCAGTGATAATGAGGGAGACAATTTTGTCAAGGAGGGAATCGATGAAATCATATGCACAGTTAAGTAAAGAAGAGTTACTGGCGCTGAAGGGAGAACTGGAAGCGGAGTATCGTGAAGTGAAAGGAAAAGGCCTGGCCTTAGATATGTCCAGAGGAAAGCCTTCCAAAGAACAGCTGGATCTGGCTGAAGGAATGCTGACAATTTTGTCAACAAGTGGTGATACCTCCGCTGAGGGAGGACTGGACTGCCGCAATTATGGAGGCCCTATCGGAATTCCGGAGGCGAGAAAGCTGATGGGTGACATCGCCGGTGTGCCTGCAGAGAATGTGGTTATTCATGGAAATGCAAGTTTAACGATTATGTTCGATACAGTTTCCCGGTCATTTTCCCACGGCGTTCTGGGCAATACCCCTTGGGCGAAATTAGATAAGGTGAAATTCCTTTGTCCGGTGCCGGGCTATGACCGTCACTTTGGGATTACAGAGTATTTCGGCGTTGAGATGATTAATGTTCCGATGACAGAAGATGGACCAGATATGGACATCGTGGAAAAACTGGCAGCGGAAGATGAGGCAATCAAGGGCATCTGGTGTGTGCCTAAGTATTCCAATCCTCAGGGATATTGCTATTCTGATGAGACAGTAAGAAGAATGGCAGCACTTAAGCCGGCAGCTAAGGATTTCCGCATTTTCTGGGATAATGCATATAGCGTTCATCATCTATATGAAGGTGAGGAAAATCAGGCTCAGATTCTGGATATCCTGTCTGAGTGTGAAAAAGCAGGCAATCCGGATATGGTTTATGAGTTTATCTCCACTTCCAAGATAAGTTTTGCAGGAGCTGGAATCTCCGCTTTCATCAGCTCCAAGTCAAATCTGGATCAGATAAAAGAATATATGAACTTCCAGACCATCGGTCATGATAAGCTGAATCAGCTGCGTCACGTGAAGTTCTTCAAAGATGCGGATGGCGTTAATGCTCATATGATGAAGCACGCAAGTTCTCTGCGTCCGAAATTCGAAGCGGTGGAGCAGGTGTTGGAAGATTCCCTGGGCGGCCTGGAAATCGGTTCCTGGACCTGTCCCAAAGGTGGATACTTCATCTCCTTTGATGCGATGGAAGGTTGTGCAAAGGCAATCGTGGCAAAGGCTAAAGAAGCTGGAGTTGTTATGACCGGAGCTGGTGCTACCTATCCATATGGCAAGGATCCGATGGATTCCAACATCCGTATTGCTCCTTCATTGCCCACTCCAGAAGAGTTGGCATTGGCTGCTCAGGTATTTGTACTGAGCGTAAAACTGGTAAGTATCGATAAGTTACTTGAAGGTAAATAATACCAAGAGTGAATCGGACTTAGATACAGAAGAGGGTTTATTAGTTCGCTTAGGGGTTTGTTTAGCAACATGCTCCGATTCAAGATGGTCATGGTTTTATGTTAAGTGTCAGACATAAAGCCATGGCCATTTTGTGGTTGTTTACATAATTTTTACTTGTCTTAAACCTTTCTTACATTAACGAAAAGGCTTTACCATAAAGTATTCAGGTGATATACTAAGCTAGTAAGCGTAACGATAAAGTTATATTAGACGAGGGAAGTATGCAATTATGAAAACTCTTACAAAAAGCAAGAAGATTTTACTAGGGGTCCTCCTGGGGATTGTGCTGATTATGATCGGCGTATATCTGGGAGTCAGCTTCTTCTTCCAATCTCACTTTCTTTCCGGAACCACAATCAATGGGATTGATTGCAGCCGGATGACGGTGGAGCAGGTGAAGGAAGCGATACAAGATCGTGTGATGGAGTACAACCTCACATTGAAGGAGCGGGGAGAAAACACAGAAACTATCACTGCTGAACAATTGGCACTGACTTACGTGGATGATCAGGGTGTGGAAAAACTGATGGAAGACCAGAATGGCTTTATGTGGCTTTTTTCTCTGGCATCAGATAAGAACTTTGAGATGGCGGCCAACACCACATATGATAAAGAAATCATAGATGGATTACTGGATAACCTGGATGCCTTCCAGGGTGAGAACATTAAACCACCCACAGATGCAACCATACAGGAGACAGATACAGGATATACCATCCAGGCCGAGGATCAGGGAAATACCTTAAAGCGTGAAGAGGTGAAGGCGGCGGTGATTGATGCCATAGATACCGGAAAGACCGAGCTGGATCTGGAGGGTTTGGAACTCTATGAAAAACCTGCGATTTTGAGCTCTGATGAAGGATTGATTGCCGAAGTTGAGCACTTAAATACATTAACATCAGCCAATATCGTCTATGATTTTGTGGATCGGCAGTACACCGTAGACCGCTCTGTCATAAAGGGATGGATGGTTAAAGGTGAAGATGGAAAATACACCATGGATGAAGCTAAAGTAGCTGAATGGGTGAAGCAGATGGCAGTTGAAACCGATACCTTTGGTTTGGCGAGAGAGTTTAAGACCACATCTGGAAAGACTATCACCTTGCCCTACGGCGGTGACTATGGATGGTATATGAATAAAGACCAAACCACTCAGGCTTTGATTGAGGGGGTTAATGCAGGAACTCAAGAGGTGAGGGAGCCTGTTTATGTCTATTCGGGAATGGATCGTTCGAAGAACGATATCGGTGGTACTTATGTGGAAATCAGTATTACCGCACAGAAGATGTGGTGTTATAAAGACGGAAAACTTGTGGTGGAGACACCTGTAATTACAGGAAACCATTCAACTGGATATGATACTCCTTCGGGGCATGTCTGGGCAATTGACGCGAAAAAGAGAGACGCTCATTTTAAGAGATATAATTCGGACGTGACATTCTGGCTGCCATTTAACGGGGATGTGGGAATTCATGATGCCAGCTGGCGAGCTCCGGCTGATTATGTGCCTTCATTATATACCACCAATGGTTCCCATGGATGTATTAATACGCCCTATGATGCAGCGGAAAAAATATTTAATACAGTTGGCATTGGCCATCCCGTGATTGTATATTATAGTACGGATCAGGTTGTGGGACCGGCACCGACACAGCAAAATAGTATTTAAAAGCCGGATTCCAGGAGGAGATTTGTTATGAAGATAGTAGTTTTAGCCGGAGGAACCAGTACGGAGAGGGAAGTGTCTATTTCCTCTGGTACCATGGTCTGCAAGGCTCTGAGAGAGCAGGGCCATCACGCGATTCTGGTAGATGTATTTTGGGGACTGGAACAGTTGCCGGAACAGTTATTTCCAGAGAGCTATGATGTGAACCTGGCCTCCGAAGAAATCAACAGCCACAATGCAGACATTGAGCAGGCCGTGAAAGAGCGGCGGGAGTTTTTCGGCCCCCATGTAATAGAGGTTTGCCAGGAAGCGGATGTGGTGTTCCTCGCCCTTCATGGAGCCAATGGAGAGGATGGAAAGATCCAGGCCACATTTGATTTATTTGGAATTCCTTATACGGGAACGGGTTATCTCAGCTCGGCCATCGCTATGGACAAAGGGCTTGCAAAGCAGTTCTTTGAAATTAACGACATACCAACACCCAAGGGTATTTCTTTGTTTGAAAATGAATATTCCACCAATCCTGCGGATTACGGCCTGGAATTTCCCTTGGTAGTAAAGCCATGTTGTGGTGGTTCCAGTGTAGGTGTCTATATCACCAACACTCAGAAAGAATATGAAGAAGCCCTGGAAGCGGCCTTTAAATATGAAACAGAATTGATAGTGGAAGAGTATGTGAAAGGCCGGGAATTTTCCGTAGGCGTGGTTGACGGGAAGGCTTACCCGGTAATCGAGATTGCACCTATCGAAGGCTTTTATGACTACACGAACAAGTATAAAGCTGGCTGTGCCATCGAAACCTGCCCTGCCGAAATAAGCGATGAACAGACGGTTCAGATGCAGAAATATGCGGAAGCAGGGGCAAAGGCCCTTGGGATTGAGGGATACTGCCGGTTGGATTTCATGATGCGTGAGGATGGACGTATGTACTGTCTGGAGGCCAATACCCTGCCGGGCATGACGGCCACCAGTCTGCTTCCCAGGGAAGCTCAGGCCATCGGTATTGATTATCCCTCCCTTTGCGAGGAACTCATTCGCCTTTCTTTGAAGAGATATGAGGCGGAGCATGCTCAGCGGTAGTAAGACCTGAAGACAATAAAAGAGAGTAATGGAGAATAACGGAGATGAAGAATCTGACACTGGAACATATCGCGACTGCATGTAGCGGACGTTACATAGGTGCAGAAGATAAGAAGTCCATGTGTGTATCCGATATTACGACTGACAGCCGGAAGGTAACCCACGGCTGTCTTTTCGTGCCAATAAAGGGTGCGCGGGTGGATGGACATGACTATATCGGACAGGTGATGGAGGCAGGCGCGCTTTCTGTACTGTCTGAAAAAGATTTGGGAGAGGTGGAGTTTCCCTATATTCTGGTGGAATCCTCCCTGCAGGCGGTAAAAGACATTGCGGAATATTATCTGAAACAGCTGAACATATCTGTGGTCGGCATCACGGGAAGTGTGGGAAAGACCAGCACAAAAGAGATGATTGCCGCCGTTTTGTCCCAAAAGTACAAGGTCCTAAAGACACAGGGGAATTTTAACAATGAACTGGGATTGCCGTTGACGGTTTTCCGGCTCAGGAAGGATGATGATATTGCCGTCCTGGAGATGGGAATCAGTGATTTTGGGGAGATGAGCCGTCTTGCCAAGGTTGCCCGCCCCCATACAGGTGTGATCACCAACATTGGCCTCTGCCATCTGGAGTTTTTAAAGAACCGTGACGGGGTCTTTCAGGCTAAGACGGAGATGTTTGATTACATTCAGGACGGAGGGCAGGTTATCCTCAACGGGGATGATGATAAGCTGGATCAGGTAAATGAAGTTCATGGAATTCGCCCGCTGAAGTTCGGGCTGGATCAAAAGAATGATATCTATGCAGATCAGATAGAGAGTAAGGGTTTGAAGGGTGTTGGCTGTGTGATCCACACCCCTAAAGGCAGTTTTGAGACCTTGATCCCCATTCCGGGCATACATATGGTATATAATGCCCTTGCAGGAACCTGTGCAGGTCTGACCTATGATCTGACATTGCCTGAGATTAAGGCTGGTATTGAAAGTCTGCAGCCTGTAAGTGGCAGATTCCATATAATCGAGACGGATCGGTATACCATCATCGATGACTGCTATAACGCTAACCCTATATCCATGAAAGCATCACTTGAGGTTCTGCAGGATGGGCTGGGACGTAAGGTTGCATTGTTGGGCGATATGGGAGAACTTGGTGAAGAGGAGGCGAAACTTCATGCTCAGGTAGGTACCTTTGCCGGAGGTCTGAAGCTGGATGCGCTATACTGTGCAGGACCATTGTGCGAAAGTCTGGCACGGGGTGCCAGTGAGGCCAATCCTCAGCTGGAAGTACGGCATTTTGCCGATAGAGAAACAATGATGGAGAAACTTCCCGAATTGCTGCGCAAGGGTGACACCATCTTGGTTAAGGCATCTCATTTTATGCAGTTCGAGAAAATCGTGGAATTACTATCTTCGGATAGCTCAAAGAAAGATCGTGTATGATATGAAATTAGAAAGAAATGGCGCCTGTTGGTGCGGAAGTCAGAAGAAATATAAGTTTTGCCATATGAAAATGGACGAAAAGATAAGTAAATTTCAAAGGGACGGACATATTGTACCCACTAGAAAGATTATTAAGAATGAAGAACAGATTCAGGGAATCCGTGAAAGTGGAAAAGTCAATATTGCTATCTTAGATTATATTGGTGAAAAGATATGCGCGGGGATGAGCACGGAAGAAATAGACCGTATGGTAGTGGAGAAGACTGAGCAGTTTGGAGGAATTCCGGCACCTTTAGGTTTTGAAGGCTATTTAAAGAGCGTATGTACCTCCATCGACGAGGTGGTTTGCCATGGGATTCCCAGCGAAGACAGGCTATTAAAAGATGGGGATATTATCAATGTTGATGTTTCAACGATATATCAAGGTTATTTCTCTGATTCTTCCAGAATGTTTTGTATTGGAAATGTTCCGGATGAAAAGAGAAAGTTAGTTGATGTCACAAAAGAATGTGTGGAATTAGGTTTAGCTCAGGTTAAACCTTGGGGATTTCTCGGAGATATGGGGCAGGCAGTTCATGATCATGCAAAAGCAAATGGCTACTCCGTCGTTAAGGAAATTGGTGGTCATGGCGTGGGCCTGGAATTTCATGAAGATCCCTGGATCAGTTACAGAACAAGGAAGGGAACCGACATGCTAATGGTTCCCGGTATGATATTTACCATCGAACCCATGGTTAACATGGGATCAGATGCAATCGAAATCGATGAGGCAGATGGTTGGACAGTAACTACCAAAGATGGCCTGCCATCGGCCCAATGGGAATATATGGTGCTGGTAACAGAGCAGGGTCACGAAGTCTTGGCATATTAAAGAGAAATTACGAAAGGAGCGGCCTATGTTCCGTTTTATTATTGTGGTGATCATTGTGGTGGGATTCCTGATCCTTTCCATACCGATTCTGCTGGTGGAGTGGATAATCGGAAAGTTTAATCCCTATAGAAAAGATATCAGTTCTTTGAGGTTGATTCAGTGGGTCTTCCGGGTGATACTTAAGGTTACAGGGTTAAAGTTGGATGTGATTGGAGAGGAGAATGTTCCGAAGGATTGTGCGGTGCTCTATATCGGCAATCACAGGAGTTTCTTTGACGTTTTAATCACCTATGCGAGGTGTCCCGGACGTACGGGGTATGTTGCTAAAAAGGAATTGAAAAAGGCACCACTTCTTTGTAATTGGATGAACTACCTCCACTGTCTCTTCCTGGATCGGAAAGATCTGAGAGCGGGCATGCAGATGATATTGACGGGCATTCAGAAGATTAAGGACGGAATTTCCATCTGCATCTTTCCGGAGGGAACCAGAAATAAGGGAGAGAGTGAACTTCCACTACTGCCTTTCCATGAAGGCAGCTTCAAGATGGCCCAGAAGACGAACTGTCCGATTGTACCCATGGCCATGGTAAATACCTGCGAAATCTTTGAGGCTCATTTCCCGAAGATTAAGCCGACCCATGTGATTCTGGAGTATGGGCAGCCTATCATACCATCGGAGCTGTCTCCTGAGGATAAGAAACATCTGGGGGCATATACCATGAAGGTTATCGAAGAGATGCTGGAAAAGAATCGGAAACTTATAGATGAGCAGTAAAGATTAATACCCAGAAGAAACTTGCTGGCAGAAAAGAAGGCGACATGCCTTCTTTTTTTGCGTCTATGAAGTGATAAAGGTCCATAGATTGCCCCCAGTTTTCTATTCTAAAGCTGTTTTGTAGCGCATACAATACCAATAAAGAGCGGGTAGAGGCCAAACTTGAGGAAAATTATCTATGTTATTTTGTGTGCACTGCTTGCGATTATGATGAGCGGGTGTGGAATTCAGAATGATGACCATAAAGATTATCAGGCTGTCGACTATACTGTGGTAAAGGTGGGGGAGATTCCGGATGAGGTCAATGAGCTGATTTCAAGTCAGGGAGAAAAGGCATTTCAGATGATTTATAGAAGTGACGGGTGGCTCTATATCATGCGTGGATATGGAAAGCAGAAAACAGGGGGATATTCCATCCGTATTCTGGAAGTCGGGATATCTGGGGAGATGTTGCATGTGAAGAGTGAGCTATTCGGTCCCCAGACCAAGGAGGAGCAAAAGGGTGAGGGTTCCAGCCCTTATTTTGTATTAAAACTAGAGGATCCGGGATATCCGGTGATATTTGAAGAATCAGGAGGGGAAATGAATGGAGTTAATGAAGAAAAACCTGCATCAGATCTGCAGAAAGAGTGAAGCTGAGACACAGATCACCTTTGATGAGGATTTTAATGTGCCCGATGCCAAGCCGGATGTGGGTCGGATGATTCAGAAAAAAGGAGAGGTATTGCTGCAGGAGATTCAGGTCAGCGAAGGTCATGCCCGAATCACCGGCTCTTTGGAATTCCATCTTTTATATGTATCCGATGGTGAAGTGCGTCGTATCTATAATCTGGACGGAGCTCTGCCTATCGATGAGAATATCAATCTGGACGGTGTCGTCAGCGGGGATAAAATCTGCCTGAAATGGGAGATGGAGGATTTGAGCATCCATCTGATTAATTCCCGCAAGCTGAATGTTCGGGCCCTGATTACCTTTCATGCATTTGTTGAGGAGTTGCAGGATATCCAATTGCCCTTGGATTTGAAGGATTCCGAGGGGATTTCTGTCAAAAAAGAAGAGATTCCTGTGTTGGAACTGGGCGTACATAAAAAAGATACCATGCGGATCAAAAAGGAACTTACCCTGGCCTCCAACAAGCCCAATATCCATACCGTGCTTTGGAAAGACATGCAGATCCGTGCCTTGGATATCCGGGGACTGGATGGGAAAATAGAGGTAAAGGGGGAACTTTTCGTATTTACCCTGTATTCTGGTGATGACGAAGACCATCCTCTCCAATATCTGGAGCAGGCCCTCCCATGGCAGCAGGAAGTGGAATGTGCCGGTTGTACTATGGATATGATCCCAAATATCGATGTCACGATGATCCAAAGCAATATGGAAGTGGCTCCCGATGCGGATGGGGAAGAACGGGTGCTGCAGATGGATGCGGTGCTGGAACTGGATATGAAGCTGTATCAGGAGACCAGTTGTGGCCTTTTGGAAGATGTATATACCCCGAATAAGAAATGTGTGTTGACTACGGAACCCAAGGTGTTGGAAAGTTTGTTGGTAAAGAACTTTTCCAAATGCAGAGTCAATGACAGAATCAATGTCCAGGAACCCTCCAATAAGATTCTGCAAATCTGTCACAGTGAGGGAACCATTAAGATTGACTTTATGAAGGTTGTTGAGAACGGCATTCAGGTGGAAGGGATTGTTCAACTTCGTATCCTATATATTATCAGCGATGACGATATGCCATTCTACTCCATGGAGACCGCAATTCCCTTCACCCATGTAGTGGAAGCACCTGGTATCGATCAGGATTGCAGATACTATCTGCGCAGCGATATCGAGCAATTGTCCACCACGATGATTGACAGTAATGATATCGAAGTCAAGGTGGTGATTAATCTCAATGCCATCGTGATGAGGGAACGGCCGATGCATATTGTCAGTGAGATCAATGAGGAACCCTTGGATATGGAGGAAGTGCGGAGCATGCCTGGAATCGTCTGCTATCTGGTACAGGACGGGGATACCTTGTGGGATATCGCCAAGCGGTTCTATACCACCGTGGATGAGATCTGTGAGTTGAATGAGCTGCAGTCTGAACGTGTGAAGCCCATGGACTCCCTGCTGCTGGTAAAAAAAGTTGAATAAGGGAGATGTCATGTAATCTAAAGGTGGATTTTTTGAGAGGAGGTAAGTTTTCTTAAAAAATCTGCCTTTAGTATTTTGCAATATATGTATATAGAATTGATACCTAATTTGGGTCGGAAATTGGTTTTTCATCCGTAAATATCCACGTTGTTCTCTCCTTAATGGGAAATTTACTCATTACTTTTGTAGAAATTTGAATAGACCGGTTGCATTTTGGAGATAAATCAGTTAACATATATTGTATACAATAAACGCTAAAAATACATTCTAAATAAAAGAAGAGAAAATAAGAACAATTGAGGTACAAGTATGAGATTACGGGCTATGGCCAAAATTAATTTGGGATTGGACGTAGTAAAAAGAAGAGAAGACGGATATCACGAGGTCCGCATGATTATGCAGACAATCCATATGTATGATCAGATTGATCTCTCGAAAAGCGAGGAGCCAGGAATAAGGGTTAAGACTAATCTGCCCTATCTCCCCAACAATGAGAACAATCTGGTTTATAAGGCAGCCAAGCTGCTGATGGATGAATTTCACATTACGAAGGGACTGGATATCCGTCTGAGAAAATTTATACCGGTAGCAGCAGGTATGGCAGGTGGAAGTTCGGATGCCGCAGCTGTCATGGTTGGAGTGAACCGGATGTTTCATCTGGAACTATCCATGGAAGAGTTGGCTGACCGAGGCACGGCAATAGGCGCTGATGTGCCCTACTGTATTATGCGGGGCACTGCACTTGCAGAGGGGATCGGAGAGTTGCTGACGCCGCTGCCCCCATTGCCTCCCTGTTATATTCTGGTGGGAAAACCGGGAATCAATGTATCAACTAAGAATGTGTACAAAAGCCTGCGTGTCGATAAAATTGAGAATCACCCGGACATCGATGGAATGATTGATGCCTTACGGGAAGGATCTCTCACGGGCGTGACGGCACGCATGGCAAATGTACTGGAGGATGTGACGGTTCAAACATATCCGGTGATTGCCGAAATCAAACAAAATATGATAGAAAATGGAGCTTTAAATGCCTTGATGAGTGGAAGCGGCCCTTCGGTCTTCGGCATCTTTGACGACAGAAGGAAGGCGGAACATGCTTATCGACAACTGCAAAATACAGATCTGGTGAAACAGATATTTCTGACAAAGCCATTTGGACGTAGAGGACAGTAAGATATGGGAAAAGACGAATTAACATTAAGTATGGATAATTATCAATATATGCCTCTTCGGGATGTTGTATTTCATACCCTTCGCGAAGCGATTCTACATGGGGATTTACAGCCTGGAGAGCGGCTGATGGAGATCAAACTAGCCAATCGGATGGGGGTGTCCAGAACCCCGATCAGAGAGGCGATCCGGATGCTGGAATTGGAAGGACTTGTGATCATGGTTCCGAGGAAGGGCGCTCAGGTCGCACAGATTACGGAAAAAGATCTAAAGGATGTGCTGGAGGTCCGTATGGGACTGGAAGAGCTGGCTGTGAAGTTTGCCTGCCAGAGGATCACGCCGGAACAATTGGAAGAACTGGAGAAGGCCGCCAGGGAATTTGAGAAGCAGGTGAATACTGTGGACGAAGATGATATCACGGCTCTGGCCGAGGCCGATGTTGATTTTCATGAGCTCATCTATGAGGCCACGGATAACCAGCGACTGGTGCAGCTGCTCAACAATCTTCGGGAGCAGATGTATCGGTACCGTATTGAGTATCTGAAGGATGTGGATATCCGGAAGTCCCTGATAGAAGAGCATAACACAATCTGTGAAGCCCTGAAAAACAGGGATGAGGAGAGTGCTTACAAGTATACTGTTATCCATATTAAAAGGCAGCAGGATACGATTATGAAGATGATGAATCAGAATGAATAGGTTTTGTTTAGTTGAAGAAGGTTGTTTCTGTAAGGAGGATGCACATGTGGCAAAACTTCTTGGAGAAGCAGCCTTCTTTTGATTTGTCTGATATAGAATCCGGGGGTTGAAAGGGACTTGGAACTGTAGGAGGTTTATGAGAAAAAATTAATTCTTAAGAAAATGTAAGTATTATAATTTATTATTGCCTGAGTATGATACCAGAAGTATACTATAAGAAAATAAAAGGGATTTTTTGGTAGATTGTATGAAAGGACAATACTAAAAGATTATAAGGAGGGTACATGAATCAAATACTAGCTTTTTTCAATGTTAATATCAAACTATTATTAAAAGATAAGATTTCATTTGTCTGGTCGGTATTGTTACCAACTGTTATGCTTCTTTTAAACAAGGATA
Source organism: Candidatus Pelethocola excrementipullorum (assembly GCA_018714325.1). Classification (GTDB taxonomy): domain Bacteria; phylum Bacillota; class Clostridia; order Lachnospirales; family Lachnospiraceae; genus Novisyntrophococcus; species Novisyntrophococcus excrementipullorum. The sequence goes on along the minus strand of DVNN01000061.1, from coordinate 15,093 downwards.
ATGTGGATTTATCTTCCAACTATCTTGTGTTTTGGTGGGTATATATAGTATTCACATCTTTTATTTTTGGTGTGGGAATTGAGGCCCTTCAGCTTAGAGAAAGCGGTTCTTTACGAATTGTATTTTCCGTAAACTGCAAACCTATGAATTTTTTTCTAGGGAATCTGTTGACTCAGATTGCATATAGTGTTCTGTGTATCACAATTTTCAACATCATTGCGATGATTCTTTTACAACAATTAGACATTGTATTAATATTCCGTGGATTGATTACCATCTTATATGGAATTCCAGTTGCATTTTTAGGTTATAATGTAACTCTATTGAAAAATGTTCATGTAAAATCAATTACAGCCATTGTTAATATCGCGGTCTTCTTTTTATTTATCATTACGGGAATGAGTACATCCTTAAACCAGTATAATCCAATCAACTTAATTTCTATGGTGATTATAAAAAACACCTGGAATTATAATCTGTATTATTTGATTGGCAGCTTTTTCATAATTTTAATTAGTATGCCAAGCATCCTGACATATAGTTGTATTTCGAATGAGAGGAGATAGCCAATGATAATGCTTGTAGATAATAGCAATGGAAAAAATTGGTGCATTGACAAGGGATGTACAATTATTGAGGGAGAAAATGGTGCCGGTAAATCAACCTTGCTGGATATCGTTTCTGGGCTGGTGAAAGAGCAGAATCTTGAAATTGAAGGGAATAAAAGTCTTGTCTATATGAATCAAAGTATGTTTTTCTTTGACCGGCTGAAAGTGAAAGACTTTGTGAAATTTTTTTATCAACTGGATGGTATAAAAAGGCATCGGGAGTATATCGAGAATTTTAATGATAAGTTGGGGAATATTCTGGATATCCAGGGATTATGGGATAAACAAGTGGGTTACCTTTCAGGCGGCGAAAAGAAATTGGTCTATTTTTATATCATTATGTCATTAGAGAGAGAATGGTATCTCCTTGATGAGCCGTTTGCAGGAGTCGATAAAAACAGAAAAGAAATTATGAAAAAAGTGATTAATGTAAAGCTAAAGGAAGATAAGGGAATTATCTTAGTAACCCATGAAGATGATAATGCCGATTGTTTTATCAATTACAAGGTTTGTAAGATTCAAAATATACCAATAAGCTGGAAATATAAATTAGTATAATTAAGAAATACCATATCATAGAATCCTCCGGGAATTAAACTGTTTGCAAAGACAGTTCTTCCTGGAGGATTTTTGCGTCTTATGTCCTAATTCTTTATTAACAATAATTACTTTGACCCTACGGAATTTCCAGCCGGAAAAATGGTATGAACTCCCATAATCGGGAGATAATGTTTATAAAGGGATGTACAAATCAGAAAGGGTTTAGATGATGCCGATGAAGATAAGTAAGGATATACGTGTGAATGAGGAGTACATCAGAAAGAGATGTGAAGGGTGTGCTGACATTGTTATCCGGCCTATGATGCTGGGATCGGGAACTAAGGTCCGATGTCTGGTGGTTTACATCGAGGTGGCTGTCAGCAATATGACTCTGGAGGAGTCTGTAATTGGTAAGCTGATTAATCATCTCTGGGAGATGCCGGGAGAAAAAATCGCAGGTTTTGTGGCCGAGAATGGCCTGGGGATTTCAGATACGGCCGAATTCGAGGAGATGGAGCCTGCATTCAAGGCCATGCTGGCGGGTAATGCCATGTTCCTTCTGGATGGATATAATAAAGCCATGAAGATTGGAAGCAAGGGATATCCCAACATGGGGGTGTCCAAGGCTGAGTCGGAAAAGGTTTTAAGGGGATCCCAGGAAGGATTCAGTGAGTCGGTCAAGGTAAATACGGCTTTAATCCGTAAACGGGTGCGGAGCACGGATCTGAAGGTGGAGGAGATGATGGTCGGTGTGCGCTCGGATACGATGATTGCCTTGGTATATATGAAAGAATTAATGTATCCGGAGCTTTTGCAGGAAGTGAAGGAGAGGCTGAGTCAGTTTGAGATTGACGGAGTTTTAGATGCCGGCATGCTGGAGCAACTGACAGAGGAAAGTTGGATATCTCCTTTTCCTCAGTTTGAGACCACGGAACGGCCGGACAGGGCCGCGATGGAAGTGCTGAATGGAAGAATGGTCATTATCTGTGACAATTCACCGATGGTAATCATGCTCCCAACCACATTTTCAAGTTTTTTAAAGGTGAGTGAAGACCGGTATAACCGGTTTGCAATCGTATCATTTCAACGACTGATCCGATATGGAGCCGTCTTTCTGGCATTGATGTTTTCGGGAATTTATTTGGCTGTGATCAATTTTCATACCCAGGTGGTCCCCACAAATCTATTGCTTTCCTTTGCGGAGGCCCGAAGAGGCGTGCCATTTCCCAGTCTAATTGAGATTATTCTTATGGAAGTGGCCTTTGAACTGATCCGGGAAGCGGGGGTCCGCATGCCTGGCCCACTGGGCGGTACGATAGGAATCGTGGGTGGTCTGATTATCGGAGACGCGGCGGTCAGTGCGAATCTGGTCAGTCCAATGACCGTGGTGGTTGTAGCACTCAGCGCTTTGGCCTCATTTGCAATCCCCAATGAGGAATTCTCTGCCCCCATAAGGCTGCTGAAATATGGCTTTATTCTGCTGGGAGGACTGCTGGGCACCTTTGGTCTGGTGCTTGGATGGTTCCTGCTGTTGGGGCATCTTACAGGGCTGACCAGTTTTAAAATACCGTATCTCACACCTTTTGTGGGACGTGACGCAGTTGGGGATATGAACGAAGGCGACAGTCTGTTCCGGGCTCCGCTGCGCAGGATGTTTTACAGGCCTTTATATGCCAGGCGTGAACAACGGATACGATTAAAAGAACAAAAAAATAAGTAATATTTTTATGTAATAAGGAATTGTGCAAAAGAGAGTAATAGGAGGAGGAGAGGGATGTTTGCTGATAACCAAAGAATATCCAACCGACAGATGAAGAGGCAGATGCTGATTTCCTTTGGTGGTGTCCTGATACTATTGGTATCAGGAGAAATGGCAGGTGGCGGTCGAAATGCAATTCTGGGGGCGTTTCTTGGATATGGTGCACTGCTTGTATATTTTTTCTTTCTGGCCAGAAACGCTGTGCCGATACAGAATCTCACCTCAACTTTCGGCGGGGTGATAAAGTGGCTTGTTTCCTTCCTATATGGCAGCTTTCTCATACTTACGGGCGGATACCTTTTAGAGAAAATCAGCCAAATCAGTAATCTCTACCTCCTGTCCGATGTGGATAAAGAATTGGTTAAGATTCTGATTTTAGTGGTTGCACTCTTAGGTATGGGAGGTGACACCCAAAAAAGAGGGCGTATGGGGGAGGCTTCATTTTTCTGGATTTTCTGGGGATTTGTGTTGCTGTTGATTCTGGCGGCCTCTCATATGAGGGTTCCGGATGGCAGCAGAATGCCGGCAATAGATGGACATTCCCTGCTGCTTTACGGCTATCGTTTCTTTGCTGTGGGAGCCATTGTCAGCATCTTTCCGTTTGCATTTACTAAGTCGGAAGGAAGGGGCTATCAAATGCGGGATTTGGGAAAATCCTGGCTTCTGCTGATGCTTTTGGTGGTGTCCACATCCCTGATTCTGTTGGGGACTTATGGGTATCCCGGGGTGAAGACCATGGAACTGCCAGTTCTAAATTTAATGTCCGGAACCAGTCTGCCGGGAGGCTTTTTGGATCGGTTTGATATTATCTGGATGGCCTTGCTGCTATTTGCCCTGTTGTTTTCTCTCGGAAGCCTGTTATTTTATAGTGTCAGATTACTGCTGCCCAGAAGCGGGATGGAGAAAGAAAAGGAGGGTCGTAACGCCAGAAGAATCCTGGTGGGGGCGTCTGTACTAATCTGGATTGTATCCAGACTCGCATATAATGGGTACACAATTGAAAATATCTATCTGCGGTTGCTGGAGTGCTTCTATGCACCGCTATTTATAATAATTACGCTTCTTGCGGGATGGGGATATAGGAGGATGCATCATGAAAATCAGTCAAAAAATAAAAGGAATCATTAGTCTGGTGATAGCGGCTTTGCTGCTTGAAGGTTGTGGAGGGGTGGAACCGGAGAAAAGGGAATATCCGCTGGCTCTGGCCTGGGATTACGAAGATGGCGAGTATAAGGTGATCTATGGGATGGCGGATCTTCAGGAGATGACAAAGCAAGGAAAAGAGGGAGAGGATACACCGGCGGGGTTGGAGGTCCGAGGAGGGTCTCTGGAAGAGATACAAGAAGGGTATGCCAAAACCCAGCAGTATTATCTGGATCTCGGCCATGTTCAGGCTGTAATCTTCAGCCAGCGATTGCTGGATCAGCCCCGTGCATACCAACACATTGTGGAGGGGATGCAGGAGAGTCCGGAGGTTGGAAAGAATGCCTATGTCTTTGTGACGGATTCGCTGGAAGAGGTGATGAAGGCAGGAGAACTAAAAGAAGACAGCCTGGGGGAGTATTTGACTGGAATCTATGAAAATCAGATGGATGTAAGGGAGGATGGCGTGACGCTGGAAGATATTTATTTTGAATGGAACAATGAGGGGCGTATCATGAATCCCCCACAGTTAAAGGTTGAGGAAGGTCAGGTGGTATTGTGCGAAAATCTATGATTGCCTGGGGAGTGGCACTTATATTTGGGTTGACGGCGGCGGTATTTGTGGGTAAGACAGAAGGCAGAGCAGCCGCCGTACAGCAGGAAATTGCCGGGCAGGTGGTGCGGTTTCATGTGCTGGCCAACAGCGACAGGGTGGAAGATCAGGAAGTTAAGTTACAGGTGAAAGAGCGTCTGTTGGACCGGGTTGGAGAGTTGTTGGAAACCGCGGAAGACCTGGAAGATACCAAGGATATCTTAAAGAGTAATACAAAATATCTGCAGCAGGAGGCCGAAAATTGTCTCATCGAAGCAGGGAGCGAGGATGGGGTAACGGTGAGTTATGAGACGGATTATTTTCCGGTAAAAAACTATGGAGATTATACATTTCCAGCGGGAGAATATGAAGCCCTCCGGGTGAAAATAGGAAAGGCCCAGGGACATAACTGGTGGTGTATGTTGTATCCATCCCTTTGTTTTAAAGATGCCCTAAACCCTGTGTTGGAGGAGGATGACGAAAAACTGGGAAAGGTGCTCAGCGACGAAGCCTACGATACCATATTAAAAAAAGAGGATGTGCAGTTTACATTTCGTTGGTTTTGACTTGAAATTGATGAAGTTACAGAGTATCATAGAAGGGATACAAATATCGGAGAAACAATTCTAGGAGAATACCATGGTTATAGATAAGTATGCGCCGATTGGCGTATTTGATTCCGGGGTGGGCGGGCTTACGGTGGTACGTGAGATCATGCGGAACCTGCCCAATGAACGGATTGTATATTTTGGAGACACAGCAAGGGTGCCATATGGCAGCAAGTCGAAGAATACCGTGTTGCGGTACTCCAGGCAGATTGTCCGTTTTCTTCAGACCAAGCAGGTAAAGGCTATTGTTGTGGCCTGTAATACGGCAAGTGCATTGGCGCTGGATGAGATAGAGACGGAATTTGATATTCCGATTATTGGAGTGGTGAAACCGGGAGCACATGTTGCGACGAAGACTACTGTCAAAAAGAGAATTGGCGTAATTGCCACGGAGAGCACGATTCAAAGTAATCTCTATCCCACTTTGATACGAAAGGAAGCGCCTGATATCACGGTATTTGGCAAAGCGTGCCCACTGTTTGTGCCGCTTGTGGAGGAAGGATGGACCAAGGATCCCATTACATATGAGGTTGCCCGTCGCTATCTGGCGGGGCTGTTGGAGAAGGATATCGATACTTTGATCATGGGGTGTACCCATTATCCCCTTTTGCGCAGTCTGCTTCGGGAAGTGGTGGGAGAGAAAATCACATTGGTGAATCCGGCCTATGAGACTTCTCAGGCTCTAAAACGCCTGTTGAGGGAGCTGGAATTGGAGAATCCCCAGCCGTACTGGGAGAAACAAGAATCCAATGATGAAAAATACAGATTTTTCAGCAGCGATGGAGTGGAACGGTTCAATGCATTTGCTAATTCGGTACTGCCCTATGAAACAAAGTCCACCACATTAGTACAGATAGATGAGTTTTAATCGAGGAGAGAAGATGACGAAAGATGTAATTGTCAGTATATCGGGGCTTCAGTATGTGATAGGGGCTGGTAATCAGGAACCTGAGCCGGTAGAAGTTGTGATGGCAGGACAGTATTATAAGAAAAATGAAAAGCATTACCTGATTTATGATGAAATGATGGCAGGATTTGAGAGCAGTACTCGTAATATCATGAAGTTTGATGATAAGAAGATGGAGGTCCGTAAAAAAGGACTAATCAATGTTCAGATGATTTTCGAGGAGAATAAAAAGAACGTATCCTACTATCAGACCCCATTTGGAATGGTGAATATGGGGGTTGCGGCCACCCGGATTAAGATTGACGAACAGGATGATATCATCTATGTGCTGGTGGACTATGCTCTGGATATGAATGAATCTTATGTGGCGGACTGTACAATCGCCATGACGATTCAGGCGAAGCAGTCCACGAGTGCCTGATATCCCAGGAAATCTGAGGTGAGGTTGCTCCAATGGATTTGCTGGGCTTATTGTTGGTTTAATTTAAGAAGAGGTTGTAGTACAAAGAAAAATTCTCTGTTCTACAACCTCTTTTCATTGTTTTATTTCTCGCCCCTGGCCTTGCTCATCATACGTTTCCAGAAGCCTTGTTTCTTGGTCTGTGTTTCCAGCGGTCCGCGCAGCCCTTTGACGCCAATTATGTAGATGCCGCTTACGGTAGCCTTTACCTCTTTTTTCACTGGGATAGAATCATAGATGCTTTCTTCTGCCACCATGGTCATGATCTTCGGTCCGATCTTCGCCTTTACGATCGGCAGCTTTGCACGCCGCATCAACTTAGGCGTCTGGTCGATGACCATCTGGGGAAGACCAGATTCTTTTATTTTCATACGTTTCTTATCTATGATTAACATAGAGATCGTTTGCTTTGAAGCTTCGATCTGCTCCTGTTGGGCTTCTTGCTTTTTCTGCGCTCTCTTACCGAGAAAATAAAGCACGACCATTACGATGACCAGCACAACCAGAATAATTAATAAAACCTGCCAGACTTTCATACCTGTACCTCCTATTTTTCACCTAAATAATTCTATCATTGTTTCCTTTAAAAGGCAAATAGATTTTAACAAAAGGAGGACAAATATTGTTTTGAAAATCTATGAAAAGCGTGCCAAACCGTAAAGTCTGTGTTAGAATAGAAGTGCTTCGTTGGAAGCCGTGTGATGAATTATCACAGGAACAGAATATAAGGAGATACATCATGAGTGATGATAGAAGGCGGACAAGAGAGGAAGAAGAATTACGCAGACGCCGAAGGGAAAAGCGTCTGAAAGAAGAACGACGTAGAAAGAAGCGGCAAAAAGCCATTTTACTGCGGATTGCCTGTGTGTTTGTGTTTGTTCTGATCATAGTCGGAATCGTGTTCGGTGTGAAAGGTTGTAGTAAGAGAAGTAAAGAGCGGGAAGCCCAGCTGAAAGTGAAGCAGGAAGAAGAAGCTCGCAAGGAAGCAGAGAAGAAGCAGCAAAGCCAGAATGTCCTGGAGCAGGCAGAGCAGATGGCGGCCCAATATGATTATGATGGTGCGATCGCCCTAATCAAAGGCATGGAAAATTATGAGGAAAACACCGGATTGACTGCCAAGATTACGGCATACGAAAAGGATAAGGCAGGCTTGTCAGCTTATGATGTTGAGCAGGTGGAGCATATCTTTTTCCGTAGTCTGATTGTGGATTCGGAGATAGCATCTGCTTCTGAAGATGAGGCGGTGCAGGCTGCAAATCAGAACACTATGACTATAGATGAGTTTAACCAGACCCTGCAGCAGATGTATGAGGATGGTTATGTGCTGGTCAGTATTCGTGATCTGGTGAAAGCGGATACGGGAGATAAGGGAAAGGTGACATTTGAAAAAGGGAAATTGATGTTACCTACAGGGAAAAAACCTTTTGTGCTTTCACAGGAGGATGTGAGTTATCCCCTGGCCCTATCATCCACCGGACGAGGATCTAAGATTGTGATTGGTGAGGATGGAAAACCGGCTGTGGAATATCAACAGGCCGATGGCAATGTGGTGACTGGAGCTTATGATGTGGTACCCTGCCTGGACGCATTTATAGCGGAACATCCCGATTTTTCGTACCATGGTGCCAAAGGTATTCTAGGACTGACAGGATATAATGGTGTGCTGGGCTACCGGACCGATGAGATACTTGGAAAAAGTGCGGAAGAAGGCAATACATATGCTGACTACGGTACATTTGATACCGCTTCTGAGATAGAAAGTGCCAAAACTGTGATTCAGGCATTGAAAGATGAAGGCTGGGAATTCGCCAGCAATGGATACGGTGGAATCAGTTATGCCAGTACCCTGGATCGGGTGCAGGCAGATGCTCAAAAGTGGAGTGATTCTGTGGGAAGCCTGATTGATGGTAGTGATATATTACTCTATCCTGGAGGAACTGATATCGGTAGTTGGACGGATTACTCCGATGACAATCAGAAATATGAATATCTGAAGTCCATGGGCTTTGACTTCTTTTGTAATATAGACAATGCCATTGAATTCTGGCTGCAGATCAGACCGGACTATGTGAGACAAGCCAGAAAAACCGGCAACCCAACTCAGACGGATCAGAATGGGGAATCGGATGGTGAGGATACACAAAATCAGGATGCAGAAGGTCAAGATGCAGAAAATCAGGATACAGAAGATTAGAATATGCATAGAACAAGAGGTATATAGAGAAAATAAATTCTGTATGGAAATCTAAAGATTGTGTTAAAATCTTGCGAAGGTGCTTTTATTCCTTATAAAAGTATGGTACGATATTCTTTGTTTGTCCGAAGAGTAGGACAGTTAATAGAATCTCTATAACAAAAACAGTCTTTAAGAACGGCATTTATTTATAGAACGGAAGTATTGTTCGAAATAATATAGCTGGTGATGAAGACGGATCATGAGAGGAATAATTATGAAGAAGAAAATAGTTACGCTGATGCTTTGCCTCAGCATGGGAGCACTGGTTCTATCCGGATGTGGTAAGAAAGAGAATAAAGACAATAGCGCTAGTTCCAGCACTTCTAGCAGTTCAGAAAGTACCTCTGATAAAAGCAGTTCCAGTACATCTGATAGCAGCACAGCCGCAATTGAAGATGATGGTATTCCGATTGTGGATGAAAAAGATGTGTTTAAGTGCATAGAATTGGGAGAATATAAAGGGCTGAAGCTTGAGAAGACCGTCACTCCAGTTACGGATCAGGAAGTGGAGGATGCCATAGTTGCCAATTACAGCAATACAACGATTGAAGATGAGCCATGTAAGGAAGGCGACACTGTAACAATCTCATACGTAGGCAAGATGGATGGTAAGGAATTCGAGGGAGGCAGCACCGATGAAGCCTACATCACATTGGGCGCCAGCGGGTATATTGATGGATTCGATGATGGGGTCATCGGTATGAAAACTGGTGAAACAAAAGACTTGAACCTGACTTTCCCAGATCCTTATCAACCCAATGAAGATTTTTCAGGGAAACCAGTAGTGTTCACTGTTACGGTTAAGAGTATCTCACGTCCATTTACGGAGCTGACTGAGGATTGGGTGAAAGAATATACGGATTATTCCAACATAGAGGAATATCGTAAAGGTATAAAAAAAGACGTTGAAGATCAGGCCGCTGCAACCGATGAAAATACATTGAAGAGCACCACTTGGGAGCAGGTCGTGAAAAGCAGTACTGTGAAGCAGTATCAGAAGTCTGAGATAGAAGCGGCAAGAACGGAAATGGAAGCATGGATTACCCAGTATGCACAGATGATGGGGACTGATCTGGAGGGATATAAAGAGCAGACCGGCATCACAGACGAAGAGTTTGAAGCACAGTTGCAGTCAGGTGCCAAATCCACAGCCCAAAGTAGGATGGTCATGAAAGCAATCGTGGAGTTAGAAGGATTATCCAAAGATGATCAGGAGTATAAGGATATTCTGGCTAAGACAGCGAAGGAATATAAGCTAACGGAAGAGGAGCTGATTGAGCAGAATGGCCAGGAGCAGGTGGATTCCTACATCGAGAGTGAGCGTGTTATGAAACGGATTCTGGATTCCGCAACGATTAAGGAAGTTCCTGCTGAGACGGAAGAAGCAGCTACATCAAGCAGCTCTGCCGAATAACTTCTTGGATATATGAAGATGATAAGCGTGTTCGAAAACTGGTGATGAGCCTGTTTTTGAGCACGCTTATGAGATTCAGGAGATATAAAACAAAGTCGAACTAAACTTATGGAAGAGCGGAGGAGAAGATGACAGAAGCAAGAGAAGCTCTGAATAACATTTTTTCAGATCAGATAAAAAAGGTGATCCTAAGCGACCAGAAATCCAAGGAAAATCCATATCGAAAGATAGCGTTGGAGTGGAAAGAAGGTTTTTATCAGGCGGAAAAGCTGACCGAGAAGCAGGCATTTCATGAAAACATGGAGCTCGACAGGGTTTCCAATTACTGCGAAGAATGTCTGAATGAAGGCTTTTGCCAAATGAACGCATGGAGTGATACCGCCGAGTACAGTATCAAGATCACAAAGAAGGGGAAAGTCTTTTACCAAAAGAAAAAGACGGACGCTCCTGTGAAAATCAGCATGACCCATAACCGAAAGAAAAAGTATCTTCTGGAGGAGGGGACGGTGATACCGCCTCTGGTAGATATGGGTGTTTTCACAAAAGAGGGTAAAGTGGTTCGTACCATGTACGATAAGTTCCGCCAAATCAATAAATTTGTAGAATTTATTGATGAAGCGGTGGAGAAATCAGGTATGGATAAGATTCATATCATTGATTTCGGATGTGGAAAATCGTACCTAACCTTTGTGGTGTACTACTATCTGGTTTTTGTGAAGAAAATCGAAGTCGAGATGGTCGGCCTGGATTTGAAGGCAGAAGTAATCTCCAAGTGCAATGAAGCTGCCAGAAAATATGGGTATGATCATCTTAAGTTTGCGGTGGGGGATATCAACGGCTATAAAAGTGAGATGCCGGTGGATATGGTGATTTCCCTACATGCCTGTGATACCGCTACGGATTACGCTTTGTTCAATGCTATTCAGTGGAAGGCTAAGATGATTATCTCGGTTCCCTGCTGCCAACACGAGCTTGGCGGACAGATGGATAGTGAGGAAATCAGCATTCTGCAGAGATATGGGATTGTAAAAGAACGGACAGCGGCGCTGATGACCGATGCGATACGGGGAAATCTGCTGGAGTGCTGCGGTTACAAAACACAGCTGATGGAATTTGTAGATCTATCGCATACACCGAAGAATATCCTGATTCGCGGGGTGAAGGCCAATATCACAAAACAACATAAACAGGTGATGATGGAAGAGGTGCAAAAACTATGCAAATGCTTCCAATTAAAGCCAACCCTTCTGCGGTTGTTGGAGGAAGAAGGGCTTGTGTGAGGCTTATAAGTTTTGGATCTTGATTGGTTCATTTTTGATAGAGCATGAAATATAGTCCCTCAGGAAGGGTTGATATATTCTTAGTGGTAGACAGTTTATTAGGATAACTGTATTGCAACAAAGGATATATCGGTTCTTTCTGGGGGATTAATTATACGTCCAATTTGAGTGAGTGAGACTGACTATTTCTGAGCTTTTTCGAGTCTGGGAAAGATATGCTAAGCTATTGTTGTAAGAGGAAATATTCTGTGCTAGAATACTGATATAATTTGAAATGAGGGATATGGAATTGAGAATAGATGAAAGCTATGTATCTTATCTGGATGTAAAATATTCTTATAATTTGGCGAAGAAAATGGAACAAGAGCGTACCAATCCTGTGCTGGGATATCGAACAGCAGGCTCTCCGGCGGAATATGCCACGGGAGAGATGCTTCGCAGAGAGATGGAGGAGATCGGCCTGCAGGATGTGAGCAAGGATGCGTTTACTCTGGATGGATGGGAATTTAAGAAAGCTGTCTTAAAGTTCCATGATCAGGATGGAGTCCAGCAGATTTGCCAGATGGGAGCATATCAGACAAATTTTGTCTCCGAAGGATTTCAAGAGTACTCTATCGTTTACCTGGGAAAGGGCAGATCCGTGGATTATGAAGGCGTGGATGTCAAGGGAAAGCTGGTGCTGGTAGAGATGAATCAGCGGGATGAATGGTGGATCAGTTTTCCGGTATATCAGGCCTATGTCCGTGGTGCTGCCGCCTTAGTGGCCGTTCAGATCCAGGGATATGGGGAGGCTGAGGATACCGCCTTGAATGCCCAGGATATTGCCGGGCCTGAGTATGCACCGGCTTTTTCTATGTCTCAGTCGGATGCCCGGATATTGAAAGATGCCATGAAAGTGGATTTAAAGAATGCAAAAAAGAAGAATACAGGTTTAGAACATAGTGGGGATGCACCTGAGTTAAAAGTATGGCTGGATGCAGATTCCAGAGTGGAACGTGATAAGGTTTCCTATAATATCGTAGGCAAGATTCCGGGTGAGGAAACCGATTCCATGATTATTGTGTCCGCACATTACGATTCTTATTTTGAGGGCTTTCAGGATGATAATGCGGCGGTGGGGATGATGATGGGGATCGCAAGGGCGCTGGTACTGGGAAAATACCGGCCTCGTCATACCTTGGTGTTCTGTGCCATGGCCGCCGAGGAATGGGGCGTTATAGATTCAAAATATGATTGGTCCACCGGTGCTTACCGCCAGGTATTTACCGTACATCCTGAGTGGCAGGGGCATGTTGTTGCCAATCTGAATTTTGAGCTCCCGGCCCACGCTCACCAAAGTCAGGATGCGGTGAGATCTACATATGAATATGCTGATTTTCTGCAGCATTTTGTCCGGGAACTGGATGTGCCTGCCGAGGCTTATCCTGATGGGATGACCGTGGTATTTCCTATAGAGACATGGTCCGATGACTTTTCCATGGCTATTGCAGGAATACCATCCATGGTCAATGAGTTTAGTTCGGGAAGGTTTATGCAGGATTACTATCATTCCCAATATGACAATGAGAAGAGATATCAAGAGTCCGTCTACCAATTTCACCACGAATGTTACCTGAAACTGGCCTTAGCTTTCGATAAACTTCTGTTGCCCCCGCTGAACTTTTCGGCAGTTCTTCGAGCACTGCGTTCCAGTATTGATTCCGGCATCTGTAAGATGACGGGCGTTGAAGATGAGATGCTGCTATCACTTCTGGACGATGGGGTGGAGGCTGCAGATGAACTTTACCAGCGCATCAGAGATCTGAATGAAGATTATGAGGAGCTTCGTACAAAAGAAGAAAGAATCAACTTTCGGAGACGATATAGCAGTATGGAGGAGAAGCTTCTTCGCATTTTCCGAAAGGAACAGGATTATTTTGTAAGGTTAAATTGGCATGATGAGGTGATATTCCCTCAGGAGACCATGCAGAAAAACATCCCTTTGACCCAGGCTGCAATAGATGCTTTACGAAATGGAAAAATCAATGAAGCATTGACTGCACTTTATCAGGTTGATAATAATCGATATGCGTTCCAGTTTGATGAAGAAGTATATAATCATTTTACGGAATATATATTGAATCAACCAGAGGACCGGTTGATGTGGGGAGCGGGAAGGATCATGCATTATGAAAATTTGTATCAGGTTGTACACGAGCTGAAGGAAAAGCTAGAACATGGAGATACAGACTTGTCCGAAATAATTGTACAGCTTGAGGAATCACAGTGTCGTCAGAAAGCGTGTTATCTGGAGGATATTCATTATCTCCATAGGTCTGTTGAAAAGATGACCAGGATGATGAAGGAAATATAGAGAAAAATGTAATGTGGGGGAATTGATTAATGGCAGATGGTTTTTTGTCACCAGAAGGTATATTTTATGAGAAAACGGAGGCTTATCATGGGGAAACAGCCCGGAGGATACTGGGAGGGGATGGGAAAAACACAGATCCGCTCAGTGAATTGATCCGGGGTGGTTATTTGGCCATGATAGAATTCCGTGCTCCAAACGGTTCCGTCAGCCTTCAGCCGGATTTGGATTACATTATTGGGAAGAGAGAAGGAAGGTTGACAAAATTGCAAAAAGAGTGGCTGGAAAAGCACCGGGATGAACTGACCAGGCATCAACAATATACCATCAATATGGATCAGAGCGGGATTTTCAGATCGATGGAAATCAGCAATGTTAAGATGTACCCGGCCTGTGATACTTGCCCCATCAAGGCAGAACGTATGGCATGGTGCGAGGGAAGGGATGTGGAAGAGCCACAGCTTTGCAGAGTTTGCGATAAAATTTGATTTTATGCGAAAGCTTTGCAGGGGTAATTTAGCCTTTTTGAGGGCTACTTAAGGTGTGGCTGGAGTTGAATTTATTTGAATAAGTTGATTATGAAAGATTGGTTCTTTATGGCCAGTCTTTTTTTGTTTGTCGCCATGGGCGGGCTCACTGCGGTTTCATTAGCTTAGTAAAAGTGAACTATGAGATAGTAGATAATTTATTAGAATTTCCCTCCTAATAGATTTACTTGAATTAATTATTAAGTTGCTTTTCGCTTGCAAAGCTGGCTTCTCAGTTACAAAAGCTGGTTTTCGCTTGCAAAGCTGGCTTCTCAGTTACAAAAACTGCGTTTCGTTTACAAATATTAAATTGTTAATTACAAAGAAGGCTTCTCGTCTTACAAAGTGGCATTATTCACTGATTATATTGCAAGAGACAATATATTTATCGTAAAACGATAAATATATATTGACTTTTATTGTTTGGAGCTTTATAATGGCAATATAAAAAATATCAAGCTTTCTGAAGAAGGGAAAGTGGGAGTATGAGGCAGGAGGTTAGTCGATGAATCAAAAAGAGATGTCCAGATATCTAAAGTTCATTACTGTTGGAAGTGGAGTGTTATTCCTTATTTTTGTGGGGTGGTTTTTTCCAGCTATCATAAAAAATCTGGTTTTGAAAGAGGGAGGTACCTCTGCATTTTGGCTTACATGTGGATTTGTGTGGGT
>DVNN01000060.1 GCA_018714325.1 Candidatus Pelethocola excrementipullorum | reverse complement strand
AGCAGATTAAAGAACTGGTGGATTCTGTGGAAAATGAAATCTTTAATATGGAAGAACGGGAGATACCAAGCACGGCCATCGGGGAACTTGTGATGAACAGGTTAAAGCATCTGGATGCGGTGGCTTATGTTAGATTCGCATCCATATATAGAGAGTTTAAAGATGTAAATACCTTTATGGATGAATTAAAGAAAATGCTTAAATAAGTTGACGAACCCCTTCCTGCAATGATATAATTCAAACATTATAAAATAATACGTTGATGTATTAAAGTGCTAGTGTGAAGCAGGGAGGAATATGAAAATGAAACTTAAAAAGATTTTAGCAACCGTTATGACCCTGGCGATGACTGCCAGCCTGGCTGCCTGTGGAAGTAATGATACATCCAACAGCAGTTCCAAAAGTAATACAGCGGCATCCACATCAAAATCTGATAGTGGTGCGGCAAGTTCCGATAAAGTATATAAAGTTGGAGTAATTCAATATATGCCTCACGATGCACTGGATGCCACCAACAAAGGATTTTTTGAGGCTCTGGATGATTTGGGAATCAAGTACGAGAAAGATGAACAGAACGCAGGTGGTGAGCAGAGTGCCTGCCAGACCATCGCGGAGACCTTGGTCAGCAATGGAAATGACTTGATCTTTGCAATTGCTACACCGGCAGCACAGGCGGTAGCAGGTGTGACTTCCGATATTCCTATCGTACTGACAGCTGTAACAGATCCTGCCGATGCAGGCCTTGTGGCTTCCAATGAGGAACCAGGTGGCAATGTTACAGGAACCTCCGATCTGACACCAGTTGCAGAGCAGATCGCCTTGGTAAAGAAGATTAATCCGGATGCGAAAAAGGTTGGATTCCTGTATTGTTCCGCAGAGGCGAACTCCGAATTCCAGATTAACATTGCAAAGGAAGCATGTGAAAAGGAAGGCCTGGAATATGAAGACTATTCCATCTCCAATACCAACGAGATTCAGACTGTTGTAGAGTCAGCGGTAGGCAAGGTGGATGCCCTGTACTCACCAACCGATAACATGGTTGCCAATGCGATGTCAACCGTTTCCATGGTTGCCAATGAGAACAACATTCCGGTAATCGTTGGAGAGCAAGGTATGGTTGAAAACGGCGGCCTTATTACATACGGTATCGATTACAAAGAACTAGGTTACAAGGCAGGACAGATGGCGGCAAAAATCTTGACAGGTGAATCCACACCGGCTGATATGCCTATTGAGTATCTGAGCGAAGATCAGTGTTCTCTTAACATCAATGAGGATACGGAAGCGGCATTGGGATTGGATTTATCTGCCTTAAAGAAGTAAGACGGACAATGTCTGAAATAATAAGTTTCCTTGTCAGGGGTCGTTATGATAACGGCCCCTGTTCGGGGTATAAAGGAGGAATAAAGTAGATGGGTGGTTTTTTACTGTCTATGCAAGGAGCGGTTTCCCAGGGGGTGCTCTGGGGGATTATGGTACTGGGAGTGTATATCACATTCCGTATTCTGGATGTGGCGGATCTGACGGTTGACGGAAGTTTTGCTACCGGCGCCTGTGTCTGTGGTGCCTTGATTGTAAATGCAGGGTGGAATCCGCTGCTGGCGACCTTGGTGGCGATTCTGGCCGGTGCTTTGGCCGGAGTTCTAACTGGTTTGCTCCATGCGGTATTTGAAATACCGGCAATTCTGGCCGGAATATTAACACAGCTGGGTCTGTGGTCTATCAACCTTAGGATCATGGGTGACAAGGCGAATATTTCCATGTTAAATGCGGATTCTATCTTCTCTTGGCTGGTAAAGGCCACAGGATGGAAGCAGTCCATGGTTGCGCTGTTTCTTGGAGGCGTGATCCTGGTCATCGTGATCTTTGTACTGTACTGGTTTTTCGGAACAGAGATCGGAGCGGCTCTTCGTGCCACCGGTAATAATGAGGACATGGTCCGTGCGCTGGGAGTCAGCACGAAAACAACCAAGATTCTGGGACTTACCATATCCAATGCACTTGTTGGATTATCAGGAGCACTTGTATGCCAGAGCCAGAAATACGCCGACGTAAGTAATGGTATCGGTGCCATTGTCATCGGACTTGCAGCCATCGTAATCGGAGAGATCCTGCTGGGAAGACTGCGTTCTTTCGGAGGAAAGATGTTGTCTGTGGTTGTGGGCTCCGTGGTATACTTTATGATCCGTGCCCTGGTACTGAGGCTTGGCATGAAGGCAAATGATATGAAGCTGATTTCTGCTATTATCGTTATTCTTGCGTTGACGATTCCTGTATTATGGGAAAAGTGGAAGATCAGACGCTCCTATACGGAAGGAGGTAGCCTATAATGCTGATCATCAGTAATGTGGAAAAGACTTTTAACAGGGGAACAATCAACGAGAAAAAGGCGCTGACAGGTGTTAATCTGACCTTAAACGACGGTGATTTCGTTACCGTAATCGGAGGAAATGGTGCCGGCAAGTCTACGATGTTGAATATGATTGCGGGTGTTTACCCCATAGATAGAGGGAAAATCATCCTTAACGGCGAGAATATTTCCAGATGGGCGGAGCACAAACGTGCCAAGTTTCTGGGACAGGTGTTCCAGGATCCGATGAAGGGCACAGCCGCCAATATGGAGATTGAGGAAAATCTGGCTATGGCATATCGCAGAGGCAGAAGACGAACCCTTAAGTGGGGACTTAATAAAGAGGAACGGATTAAGTATAAACAAGCGTTGAAAGTGCTGGATCTTGGCCTTGAGAATAGGATGACCAGCAAGGTGGGACTGCTTTCTGGGGGACAGCGCCAGGCGCTTACCTTATTGATGGCAACTCTGCGGAAACCAGAGCTTTTGCTTCTGGATGAACATACCGCAGCCCTGGATCCCAAAACCGCGGCTAAGGTCCTGGATCTGACCGAAAAGATCATCGATGAGAACAAACTGACGGCGATCATGATCACCCACAATATGAAGGATGCGATTCGCTGTGGGAACAGGCTTGTTATGATGCATGAAGGCCGCATCATCTATGATGTATCCGGGGAAGAGAAGAAACGCTTGAAGGTATCCGACTTGCTGGAGAAATTTGAACAGGCTTCCGGCGAGGAATTCGCAAACGACCGGATGATGTTATCCTAATGAGAGGAGTAAACAAACATGAGAATTTTTTCAAAATCTTCAAAACTAGACAATGTATTATATGACGTAAGAGGCCCCGTTGTGGAAGAAGCCAATCGTCTCGAAGAAGAAGGCAGGCACATCCTGAAGCTGAACATCGGAAACCCGGCGCCCTTTGGATTCTCGGCACCTGAAGAAGTGATTACAGATATGATGCAGAATGTGAGAAACAGTCAGGGTTACTCAGATTCCAGAGGAATCTTCGCCGCCAGAAAAGCCATCATGCAATACTGCCAGCTCAAAAAGCTACCTAACGTTACACTGGATGGAATTTACACCGGAAATGGTGTCAGCGAGTTGATTAACATGGCGATGCAGGCATTGCTGGATAATGGAGATGAGATCTTGATTCCCTCTCCGGATTATCCGCTTTGGACGGCATGTGCAACACTGTCGGGAGGTAAGGCAGTGCACTATATCTGCGATGAACAGTCCGAATGGAATCCGGATATTGAAGATATCAAGAAGAAAATCACATATAAGACCAAGGCAATCGTAGTCATCAATCCCAACAACCCTACGGGAGCCCTTTATCCAAAGGAGATTCTGGAGCAGATTGTTCAGATTGCCAGAGAACATGAGTTGATGATATTCTCCGATGAGATTTATGACAGACTGGTTATGGATGGGCTGGAGCATGTTTCCATCGCTTCGTTGGCACCGGATCTGTTCTGTGTCACCTTCTCAGGTCTGTCCAAATCCCATATGGTGGCTGGATTTCGTGTGGGCTGGATGGTATTAAGCGGTGACAAAGGTAAGGGTAAGGATTATATTGAAGGATTGAATATGCTGTCTAATATGCGGCTTTGCTCCAACGTTCCCTCTCAAACCATCGTTCAGACGGCCCTTGGAGGATATCAAAGTGTTAATGAATATATCCTGCCAGGCGGGAGAATATATGAACAGAGGGAATTCGTCTATAATGCACTGAGAGATATTCCTGGTATAACCGTTGTGAAGCCAAAAGCAGCATTTTATATATTCCCTAAATTGGATGTGAACAAATTCAACATAACAAATGATGAGCAATTTGCTTATGATTTTCTCAGAGAAAAACAGGTTCTGATCGTTCATGGAGGCGGATTTAATTGGAAGAATCCAGATCACTTCCGGGTAGTATTTCTTCCGGACCTCAGAACATTGAAATCCGCCACAGGAAAACTAGCGGATTTCCTCCAGAGCTATCATCAGAAATAAGAAAGGACGGATACAGATGGCGAAAGAAAAAACAGAATTATGCAATGGACACCACCATCATGATCATGTGGATCAAAAGGAAATTCCATCTGATGAGGTGTTGTACCGGCTGGCTAATCTGTTTAAAACTTTTGGGGATCCTACGAGAATCAGGATATTGTCGGCCCTCAAACAACACGAGCTATGTGTCTGCGATATCGCTGATCTTCTGGGCATGACCCAGAGCGCGATATCACATCAGCTTCGTGTACTGAAACAGATGGAGTTGGTAAAATTCCGGAAAGAAGGAAAGACTGTATTCTATTCTCTGGCGGATGACCATGTATCCACCATTCTGAATCAGGGACTTGATCATGTAAATGAATAAATTGAAATTCTTATGATAGACAATTCGACTTTTTCGGGAGTTCTTCCATAGTGTTCATCATTTTTTAAGATTTAAAATATATACGGATTAACGAAAAAATGGTATAATAGCCGATAAGGATTATCGGCTATTGACTTTATGATACGTCAATAGTCATCCAAAACAATAATAACCTGTGAGGTGGCAAGATGAATCTTGATAAAAAAACAATGCGCAACATCCAATGGCTGATTATATTTACAGTACTGATAGTCGTAATCTGCTTTAAAATTGATTCAGTCTTGTCCTTACTGAAATACTGCATCGCTCTTTTGTCCCCCTTCCTTGTTGGGGCGGCGAT
>DVNN01000059.1 GCA_018714325.1 Candidatus Pelethocola excrementipullorum | reverse complement strand
TAAGCTCTTGGCTTTATCTTTCCGTCACGCTTTAAACCGGCCGAGATCCATATGTTGCGGAAGTTTGCTGATAATGCACAGGGTGAGCAGATACCGCCATGGCCTCCGGGGAAGAAGTATTCTCTTTCCGGGAAACACACCGAGATTGCGTTATCGTACTTCCTGAGATAAGCGGTAAGCTCTTCTGAAAGATAGAGCCTGCGGTCTCTGTGGGATTTGGTGTTGAGGATATCAACATATCCCTCGTCCAGATGGGCATCGCAACATTTAAGCTTTCTGGCTTCGGCGCAGCGTACGCCACAACAATAGAGAAACCTGTACAGTGCAGGAAACACGTATGGTCTTCCCAAAAGCTTTGTGCGCAGGACGTAAGAATCACACTCTTTGAAGAAAGCCCGGATTTCCTCGTTGGTCATGAGATATACCGCAGCATGATAATGCTGGATAGAGAACCTGTCATCAAGAACGTAGGCATCGTTTTCCCCGATACTGCGCAGATATCGCCCAAATTCCTTTATAGGTGGTATCCAGCTCCTGTCCTGGGATTCAGATTTGCCGGCGTGCCAGATTGCCCAGCCTTCGATCACCTCCTTTGTGAGTGAATTGTAGTTGCCATGCTTGAGATTATATTGATCCAGCTCAAGCAGATAGACACGGCTCGTGTCATATTTGATCCCAAGCGTATTCTTGCAGGCTAGGAAATCGTTGAGCTTGTATGCCAGTTTGCTAACGAATGTCCTCATGCTATCACCTCTTTCGAGATGCCCGTCAAGGGAAGCACGCATTCCCTGAGCCTGGCTTCATCTGTTGTGATATAGACATCGGTCGTATCCGTGTTGGCATGACCGAGAACCGCAGCAATAGTTGAAATAGGAACTTCATTTCTTACCATCGTCGATGCAGCGTTATGGCGGAGCATATGCATGCCGAAGATACGCGCATCTTTGCTGATATTTGCTTTCTTAAAGGTGTTTTTGACGATGACGTAGCAAGATGTATGGCCTGCCAGAGGGGTAAAAGGTGCCAGAGTCCTTACGAAGAGATAATCGTTGTCAGTTCGTATAACTCTGATCGGGGATATCAGTATACCAGCAACGATTTTCGGCAGCGAATCATCAAAGCTGGGATGACACAAAGTATGTCGCGTGTTGCCCGATGTATAGACAATGGCCCGATGGAAGGATTCTGGGGACTAATGAAGAGAAAAATGTATTATACGAGAAAATATCAAACGAAAGATGAATTGATGAAAGCTATACATAGCTACATATAGGATTCTTTCTCAAAAACTGTTCATTATCTTCCTCAAATATCCGCTCTAGTTCTCTTCTTTGCTCTTCCATATAGTTTATTCATTTTCGAAAATCCTTAATCTCTCTACTATCTCCTCTGGATTAGGCAATATATCTTTCATGTTTTCTGGCAACGAATGGCTTAGTTGATATGTTGCAACACCAATGGGCACATTGGATTGTTTCAAAGCATATTCAACAAAGGTCTTGTCTTTACTTTTACAGATAATGATGCCAATAAACGGGTTCTCCTCCGGCAACTTTACCTGCTCGTCCAATACTGTAAGATATAATTGCATTTTCCCCGCATATTCTGCTTCAAACTCGCCTATTTTTAGTTCTATCGCTATTAAACTACGTAGTCTCCTATGAAACAGTAGCAAATCAATGTATAAATCTTTACTTCCAACAACTAAGTGATACTGATTTCCAACGAATGTAAAGTCTCCGCCCATTTCTATCAAAAAGGCTCTGATATGATTTACCAATTGCAATTCAAGTTCATGTTCTGAATATTCCGGCGACAGCTCTGCAAAATCAAAAGTATACTCATCTTTTACAGCTAGTTTGGCTTGTGATCTTCGTTCTTCCGGTAGTGTCAAATCGAAATTAGTCTGATTCAGCAAATACTTTTCATATGTTTGAGCCTCTATAAAGTTAGTTAAAATACGTTTTGTCCAGCCGTAACGTATTGTCATCTGAATATAAAATTCCCTCTGCAAATCATCTTTGCATTTTTCCATGATAACGATATTATTACTCCAACTAATTTCTCGCACCAGTGGTGCGAGTTTTTCAGAATCACGATAATTTAAGTAAAAATTTCTCATTCTCCAAAGATTAGCTGCTGAATATCCTTTTGCCCCTGGAAATTCCTTTTGCAGTTCTTTAGAAAGCACTTGAACAATGGCTTTACCCCAACCTTTTTCTTCCTGCTGACGATAAATTTCCTCACCGATCTCCCAATATAAATTAATCGTTTCTGCATTGATTTGCTTTATAGTCTGAAATTGTTTCTTCTGAATTAGGGCTTTGACTTCACTTATTAGTTGCAGATAACTTAATGTTTTTATTTCGTCCATCTATACCTCCAATTCTCGCACCAGTGGTGCGAGAAATACAATATAACGCTAACCATAGCACCCACCAGAGATATTACTGCAATCGCAACGCTAGGATGCGCCTTGGTATAGTTTAAAACCACCCTATTATGATCTGTTTTTATCACTGCAATTATAACATTTCTCTATCCTATATCCTTGTTTTTATAATAGGCTTTCATCCCTCTGGTTATTTTTTACATATGTCAATTATAAAACAACTCACACTAAAAATCAAAAATATTTCTCCTATAGCACTTTTTTATACTGTTCTATTGTTACTGTTCAGAGGTATGCATAAGTCATTGTAAAAAATAACGAAATTTATTTTTTTATTTTGTGGATATTCATTTTGGGCAGGAAAAACTGTGTTTATAGTTTTTCCTGCCGTTCTTTTTTGGCAA
>DVNN01000058.1 GCA_018714325.1 Candidatus Pelethocola excrementipullorum | reverse complement strand
AACCTTATTGGGATTTTTCCCACAGTGCTTCCTCCCGGGATTATATCTACCTGCTGCGCCACCTGCGCAATCCCAGTGATCTGTCTGAGTATATAGGATATATTAAGATGTCCATAAATAGCTCCGAACTGAAATCGACGATGCTGAAAAGTCTGCAAAACAACCAGACCTCCTACTTTCTCATGACACCGGACAGTGCCTTAATTTCCTGGGTGGACTCCGGACATTATCTGGAACAGATGAATACTTCCCTGACCTATCAGGAACTTTCCACCCATGGGAAAACACTGGAAAACAGCTGGATCTGGAACCAATGTATCGTCTCCTCCTATCTCCTGGATAACGGCCTGGTTCTTTACAGCATCACCCAGCCGGAGGTCCTGACACAGGTAAGGCATACCTTTTATGAGACGATGGCCGTTTGCGGGGTGTTGGTATTCATATTTTCTGCACTCTTATCCTTATACTTTTCAAAGATTATCACCAAACCTTTAAAATCCCTGGGAAGCCATATGACTTCTTTGTCAAACGAAGACTTTTCGGTCCGGGCCGATATTAAGGGCTGTTCCGAAATCACAGTCCTGACCGGGCATTTCAACGATATGGCGAACCGGCTGGAATTCCTATATAAAAAGGTCTATCTGAACGAATTAAAGTTGAAACAGTCCCAGTTGGATATGCTTCAAACCCAGTTAAACCCCCATTTTCTTTATAATACCTTAGATACCATCTATTGGATGGCTAAGATGGGGAAGACAGATTATGTCAGCACCATGGTCTCCAACCTGTCCCAGATGATGCGGATGACTTTGACACCGAAGACCAACGATAAGGTGACTCTGGCCCAGGAGCTGGAACACCTCTTCTGCTACATCGCCATCCAGCGGATCCGGTATAATAACAAGATAGACTTTCAGGTCAGTTACAACAAGAAACTAGAGCAGATACATGTGCTCAGCTTCCTCCTCCAGCCATTGGTGGAAAATGCACTGATCCACGGCCTTTCTGATTCTTTGGACGGAATAGTCAGGATACGTATCTATCAGGAGGAGAAGACCTTAGTCTATGAAGTAGCCAACAATGGAATCCCCATACAAGAAGAGGAAATAGCCAAAATCCTCACAAGCCCGGACCGCTCTCTGCGCGGCTTTGCCCTCCGCAATATCGCAGAGCGGATTCAGTTAAAATACGGTGCAGGCTATAGTCTTTCCTGCTTTCTGGACCAGGGTTTCAGCGTCTTTAAAATCACACAGCCAATCGAAGGAGCGGATGCAAATGACGAAAATACTACTTGTTGATGATGAGGATTTTATCCGACAGGGGATGCTTTATACCATTCCCTGGGAAGAAAATGATCTGGAGGTGATGGAAGCCTCCACAGGACAGGAGGCCTTGGATCTCGCCATCCGGATTAAGCCGGATATCGTGCTGGCCGATATCCAGATGCCTGTCATGAGCGGGCTGGAACTGGCGCGGAGGCTTGGAACCCTGCTGCCGGAAACCCGGGTGATTATATTAACGGCTTATGGAAATACGGATAATCTGATCAATGCCATCGATGTGAAAGTCAGCGCTTTTCTTGTTAAAAGTGCCGACGGTAAAAAGATATTAGATACTGTCTTAAAGGTAAAAAAGGAACTGGATACGGAAAAATCCCAGAACCAGAAATTAAATAAAATACAGGGGATTTATAATGAAAATCAAGTTTTAATAAAGTCCACCCTGGTCTCTCGTTTCTTAAAAACCCAGATCTCATTTTCTCATTTTTCCAGAAAAATGGAGGATTTGGGAGTAGATTTGAGCCATGCGCCACTGGGACTTGCCGTGATCAGGTGTAATAGCTCCGATGAAAAGTATGTAATTGGTCAATTTCTGCAGTACTTTCAGGATTACAGCCCCATCTGTTTCTTTATCCAGAACCAAATGCCGGTTCTGCTTTTGGACACCAGCCAGACGCCACTGGATGATGGGATGCTGGATCATCTGCTGCCCAGCATCCAGCCTGTGGTGTTTGGAAACTTTATTGCTGTTATGAATTCTATTCAGTCCTACGAATATCTTCCCATGGCTTATAGAATTCTATTGCAGGCTTTGGAACATTGCTTTTGGAATGATACGACGCCTTACACACTTCTGACGCCCCGAGATCAGATATTCCGGGAAACCAAGATTGTACCCTACACCTACGAAAGAGAAATTATTCAATCCATTGTAGCTCGTAAGCAGGCTGAATTTTCCCAGGCACTTTATGACTACTATCATTTTATGAAAGATAACAAGGTATCCCGGCAGATTTTCCTGGATTCCATCATCCGTCTGATGGTTTTGATCAGCTCCGTACAGGAGGAAGAACTGGATATTCCGAAGTTAAAAGAGCTTGTGGAGGAGACGGAGACCCCGAAAGAGATTCTGGATCTGGTGGGCAGCCTGACCTTCCCTTCCACCCATGACGTCTCTTCTCATACACAGATTAATCTGGCTCTCGCTTATATAGGGGAACATTTTACTGAGGATCTGTATCTGGAAGATGTTGCGAAAGAGGTGTATCTTTCCCCTGGTTATCTCTGCCGTATCTTCAAGAGTGAAACCGGTTATTCCTTTAAAGAGTATATCCATAAGCTACGTATCGAAAAGGCACAGGAGATGATTCGTGAATCAGACTATAAGTATTATGAAATTGCGGAAAAGGTAGGCTATAAAAACTATAAGTATTTTTCTTCTTATTTTAATAAGATTACCGGCTGCAGCGCGAAAGAATATCGTATCGCTAACCTCTGAGACATTGCGTAGTGCTCATTCTCCGGTTCCAAAAATGCCCCAGGAAGAACTGTCTGATACGTTCTTCCTGGGGCATTTTCTCTCTATACTTTATAAAAAACTACAATAACTCTTATTTAGCTTCTTTCGCTGCCTTTCCCAATGAATCGGTAGCGATAAGTGCATCATACAGCTGAGCAGGGCTTACATCTGCAACCATGTTGTGGATACTTTCGCCTTCCACACAGGATTTCTCAGCGATTACCTTAATCTGATCGTCTGTAGTGATGCCGACCTCCTCCAAGGTTACAGGCAGACCGACGCTCATGCAGAAGTCTTGTACTTCTTTAAACTCTGCCTTTGGAGCACCTTCTAATACCAACTGTACCAGAGTTCCGAAAGCCACGCAGTCACCATGAGGAGCGCTATGTCCGCCCAGTGCCGTCAATCCATTATAGAAGGAATGAGCAACCGCAAGTCCTCCATTGTCTGCGCCTACACCTGACAGATAGACATTTGCCTCGATAATTGCTTCTAAATCTGGGGTTACCACATTATTCTCACATGCATGAACTGCTGCTACACCACATTCTTTCAAGGTGTTATAGCAAAGCTCTGCAATGGCCATTGCAGTACGTGTCACTCCGCCATTCTCAAGGCTTGGTGCATCAGTTCTATAGCAAGCTCTCGCTTCAAAATAGGTTCCCAGTGCATCACCCATACCTGCGGTCAGGAACTTGACCGGAGCCTTAGCGATCACATCGGTATCCACGATGACAGCTTCCGGATTCTTCGGATAGAACAAGTAGGTGTTGAAAGTTCCATCATCATTGTAGATTACGGACAGTCCGGTACAAGGTGCATCTGTTGCAACAACAGTAGGAATAATCGATACCGGAAGACCTTCATAGTGGGCTACTGCCTTGGCTGTATCGATGGCTGATCCTCCGCCTACGCCTACAACTACTTCAATGTCTTTATCTTCTACAACTTTTTTCAAACGTTCGATCTCGCCAACGCTGGAAATACCGCCAAAGATTTCATAATGTCGCACATCCTCAGCACTTCCAAAGCTTTTTTCTATTTTCTCATGGCACATTTTGTATCCACTGTTAGAGCATACAAATAACCACTTTTTACCTAGGAAACTCATTTCTTCATAAAAACTTAAAAGGGAATCTCTGCCCTGTACATATTTCTGTGGTGTTCTTATCAGTCTTAATCTAGCCATTTTGATTACTCCTCCTATTCAAGTTTGTTAATAATATAACAATGGTCTATGACTCTATTATACCTTGTTACAAATCAAAATCAAGTGAAATAGTTACTAAACTTAGACAGGTTCCACCTTGGTATTCCTAAATATAGTACAAAAATGGTATAGTAAGCAGACTTCCCTTAGCCCCGTTCCTTAATCAGGCGGACAGGGGAACAGATTCCTGCTTCCGGATATTCTTTGTTCGCATTTTTCACAATTACGGTCAGCTCATGCTGTCCTTCCAGATTCTCATCTATGGGGATAATCATACTCCCCCCGAAACCATCCGTCCGGCCTGCAAGCACTTCTCCATCCAGATAAATGTACACATATCCGTAAATCTCCTGAAAATACAGTTTTCTTCCCTTGCAGGAACTGCCCGCTTCAAATTTTGTACGATACATCGCATATTTGTCTAATTTTCCAGACAATTCCGGCTGGGGACGTCCCATAAAGGCCACCGGTTCAAAGCTGTTCATGTCATTCGCCCTGGTCTGTATAGATGGATCCGGCATCTCATCAAATAGCTGATAATACAACTTCCAGCCATCTACTATGGATTCATTCACCGGCTCTATATACGGAATTCTCTCCCCAGTCTCTACAGACAATACAAGCTCAGTCTTATAGCCGCTCATGGTTGTGGCCTTCACAATCACCGGTTTGTCGCCTAATGCCTTAAGAATCAGCTGAGCCCTGCCATGAAACAACTTTCTGTAGGGTGCCAGATCCGGCTCATGAGACACAGGATTTCCATTTCCCACACCAAGGATGACTCCATGCTCAACTTCAAAGGAGACCAAATCCTCTGCCTCCGGAAGGACCGTACCATGCTCATCCACAAGGCTTACGTTGATAATAGCCACATCATGTCCGTCATCCTTCAGGTTCGGGAACATAGATTCTGCGATTAATTTCTCTGCTCCTCCCGCCGTCATCTGTTGATCCTTCGCTACCATGCTACCATGGTTATAGCCAACCGCTTCAATCCTGCCTTTCTGATATGGAATCTCATATGCTGTCTGCTCGTATGCATCCACCTTCCTCCTGCCTGCGGAAGTTCCGTTTACCACTACTTCCACCTCTTCACAGTTGGAATATACCTGAACCTTTACCGGAGTCCCTTCCGAAATCTCGGAGCACCATGGGGAGACCAGA
>DVNN01000057.1 GCA_018714325.1 Candidatus Pelethocola excrementipullorum | reverse complement strand
TATCTTCTCTACACTGGCCGCCCGCTCTCTGGTATCTTCCTGTGTCTCACCTAAAAAGATCAGAGCCCAGCCTTCCACCCCACGGTCGAACAAAAGAACTTCGTTCTTCTGCTGAATACTCTCCTCAACCTTTTGCTGGCATTCCACCATGACCTTGGAGTAATCCCTGGGATTACCCACCGGAAGAATTTTAAATAACATGACCAGATAGTAGGATGCGGCAAAATCCAGCCCCAGCTTCTCGCCACGTTCCAGCATCTCCCGAAAACCGATCTGGTTGGTGACCACATCGTTGAACAGACGTTGTTTTTCCAACACTGCATTTTCTTCCATCTCCTGCATGTGCTTTAACATCATCGCCTCTTCTTCCCGCTCACTATGTATCTGATCCGCCACCTTTGCAACGGCTTCCAACAATGCTTTCGCGCTCACCGGCTTCAGCAGATAATCCGTAACACCGATACGGATGGCCTCCTTGGCATAATCAAATTCCCCATATCCGCTTAAAATAATGATCTTAATCTTAGGAAATTCCTTCTTCACCAGCGCACTTAATTCCAGCCCATCCATAAATGGCATGCGGATGTCTGTAATCAAGATATCCGGCTGTGTTTTCTTTATCAAGGGATAGGCCAGCTCACCATCACTGGCATCCCCCACAAACTCATACCCCTCCCTCTCCCAGGGGATATTATTCTTAATACCATTTCTCATGATAATTTCATCTTCAACCAAAAATACTTTTATCATAACCCGCCTCCATATGCAAACAGTTTATCTACAAAATACCTTATTCCTGATTATACAACAAAAATTGGGGACGTCCACCTAATATTTCAATGAACGTCCCCAAACCTCCTAAAATTACCAGCGCTTATTTCTGGCCGTAATATGCATTTGCTCCGTGTTTTCTGTAGTAATGTTTGTCCTGCAGCTCCTGTGGGGCGGGCTCCACCTGTGGATTTATCGTCTCACAGCGTGCTGCCATCTTGGCAACCTCTTCCAATACCACGGCATTGTGAACAGCTTCATGGCCGTCCTTGCCCCAGCTGAACGGACCATGATTTTTGCAAAGCACAGCCGGAACGGCTTCATAATCCCTGTCTTTAAACAGGTCTACGATCAGAAGTCCGGTGTTCTTCTCATATTCACCGTCGATTTCCTCTTTGGTTAGGCATCTTGCGCATGGAATCTCTCCATACATATAATCCGCATGGGTGGTTCCATAGCAGGGAATTCCTCTCCCGGCCTGAGCCCAGCTGGTTGCCCAGGAAGAATGGGTATGGACCACGCCTCCGATTTTGGGGAATGCTTTATAAAGTTCCAGATGGGTTGCTGTATCAGAAGAAGGATTGTACTTCCCTTCTATTTTATTGCCATCCAGGTCCATAATCACCATGTCATCGGGAGTCAATTCATCATAGTCCACACCGCTTGGCTTAATGGCAAAGAAGCCACTCTCTCTGTCAATTTCACTGACATTTCCCCAAGTAAATGTTACCAGTCCATGTTTGGGAAGCAGCATATTTGCTTCATATACACGTTTTTTTAGTTCTTCTAACATTAAAATCCACCTTTCTTTCCACTCATCAAAAGCAATCCAGAATCATTAAACGAGATTATCCACGGCTGCACGCTCGATGGCCAGCCCCTTCTTGTAACGCTCGATAAATGTCTCAAAACCAGCTACATCTGCAGCATCTGGCTCAATACATTCGCTTTTTTGTCCCACAAACACTTTTTCGTTAAGATAATCATCCAGAGTTTCACCCTCTGACTTGTTCAGCATATAGGAAGCCAACAGCGCAATACCCCAGGCTCCGCCTTCTCCTGCCGTCTCCATAACGGATACCGGTGCATTCATGGCCGCGGCCAGGATCTTCTGTCCCACACCTTTGGTCTTGAATAAACCGCCATGGCCCAGGATCTGATCCACCTTTACCTCTTCGCCCTTCAACAGGATATCAAGTCCCACCTTAAGGGCGCCCAGTGCTGTAAACAGATGCACCCGCATGAAGTTGGCAAGGTTGAATTTGTCATTGGCCGAACGTACAAACAAGGGACGTCCTTCCACAAAATCAGTGATATGTTCGCCGGAGAAATAGTTATAAGCCAACAGGCCTCCACAGTCATCATCACCTTCCAGCGCTTTATTATAAAGAGTGCCAAAAAGTTTGTTCATATCCACTTCTATGCCAAAGGTCTCTGCGAATTCCTTAAATAGCCCTACCCAGGCGTTGAGATCCGAGGTACAGTTCTGACAATGAACCATAGCCACCAGATTTCCTGAAGGTGTGGTTACCAAATCGATCTCCGGATAAACTTTTGACAGTTCTTTCTCCAGTACGATCATGGCGAATACAGAGGTTCCGGCCGATACATTACCGGTGCGCTTCGCAACACTGTTGGTAGCCGCCATTCCAGTTCCTGCATCACCTTCCGGCGGACAGAGTGGGATTCCAGCCATCAGCTCTCCTGAAACATCCAGCAATTTGGCTCCTTCTTCGGTCAGCACACCGGCATCCTCACCAGCGATCATGACTTCCGGAAGAATGTCCAGCAGTTTCCAGGAATATTTCTTTTCCGCAACCAAATCATCAAATTTTTGAATCATATCCCCACGGTAAGTTTTCTTATCCGTATCGATGGGGAACATGCCTGAGGCTTCTCCTACACCAAGGATTTTCCTGCCTGTCAGCTTCCAGTGAATATAGCCTGACAAGGTGGTCAGATATTCAATCTCCCCCACATGTTCTTCTTTGTTCAGAATC
>DVNN01000056.1 GCA_018714325.1 Candidatus Pelethocola excrementipullorum | reverse complement strand
GAATAATATTACCATATTAAATTTAGAATAGCAAGAAAAATTTGAAAAATACCTACAATTTCCTCATTTCTTATCCCTTAAGATTATTTAGGTGGATTCTTTCCCCGTGTAGGAGGAATCCACCAATACTTTAGAAACTGCCATCCAGCAATTTCTCCACCACATAGGCCACCCCTTCCTCCTCGTTGGAAGGTGCCACATAATCCGCTACGGCTTTTACAGCAGCCTGGCCATTCTCCATGGCCACTCCCAGACCTGCCAGCATCAACATGGATTTGTCATTGAATCCATCGCCAAATGCGGCCATCTCATCGGGAGACATCCCCAACTGATTCAACATACGTTTCAGGGATTCTGCCTTATCAATTCCCTGAGGCATGATTTCCAGGAAATAAGGCTCAGAACGGAAGATACTCAACGCTTCTCCAAAGTACTCCTTGACCTTTTTCTCCACTTCCGCCAGGTGGATTCCCTTTCCCATCATCATACATTTGACAACCGGAAAGTCCACATAGCTTTTCAGGTGCTCCACCTTCTTAGGTTCCATCTTTGTACAGAACACCTCTTTTTGTACGTAATAGTCATCCGGTGTTTCTGTTATGATATAACTATCCTGATAGGTCAGCATGGAAGTCTCATATTGCCGGGATAGATCGTATACTTTGGCCGGGACATCCATAGGAAGTGTTTTCTCATATAACACCTGATTGGTACCGCATTCCGTGATAACTCCACCATTAAAGGATAGTACATAGCTTCCATATCTGTGCAAATCCAATTCCCGTGCCAGGGGCATGACTCCATAGGTTGGTCTGCCGGATGCAAGCACCACTTTTCCCCCTGCTTCCTGATATTGGGTCAATACTTCCTTTGTCCTTGGCGTTATTTCTTTCTTGTTATTTGTCAGCGTTCCGTCTAAATCCAGTACTATCATCTTATAACGCATGGCGGTATAACCTCTCATTCTTCTTTCCGTTACTAGCTTAAAATAATTTTGGAGTCAAAAGGTATTTTGACCCCATGATACCTACAGATTGCTACGCACTTTGGTATCTTAAAATACATTATCATATTCCAAGTGGTACTGCAAGTGTAAAAGAATCCCCAGGAAAACCACTGCATTCACAGTACTTCCCGGGGATTACATATTGAAAACTTTATGATATCTTATTATTTCTCACGGATTTTCTTTAATGCGTTTGTGAATTTAATAGGATTTCCGTACATCAGCGTTCCAAACCGGAAAACCTTCGCTGCCAGAAAACCAGTAAACACACAGGAAATCATTAAAATCAGGGCAGAGATCACCACTTCCACAGCGGATACAGACCCCATTGCCACCCGTATGAACATACAGTTACATGATGTGAAGGGAATAAAGGATGCCACCTTCATCATCACGCTGTCCGGAGAATTCATTCCCACAATCGCAATGATAAATGCTGCTACATAGATCAAAGTAATCGGCGTGGAACTTTTGCTGATATCCTCTGTTTTGGAAACCAGAGCTCCCAGCATACCAAAGATAAATGCATAAAGCAGATAGCCTAGAATACCGAACAGGATAAAGGTTAGCCATACATCAGTTGGTATGTCAAAAAGGAAATCCAATTGGTTATTCCATGCACCCCGGAACGCATTATAGGAAACTATACCGGCTCCAAGTATCACGCCTCCCTGTATAATACTGCTGATGGCGCCTGCCAAAACCTTTCCAAATATCAGGCTATTGCTGTTCACGCTAGTCACCAGTATTTCAATTGCACGGTTGCTCTTCTCACTGGTAACCGAGGTGGCAATCATCTGTCCATAGAAGATTACCATGAGATACATCACGAATACCAGAACGTAGGTATACATGTAATTTTTTGCACTGTCTTTTCCCAGAATCATGGTATCGGATTCTATAGGAGTATTATACAGCGCTTCCACACTTTCAGCGTCGATTCCCATTGCACCAAAAGCATTTTCCCGGTAGTGCCTGGCCAGTCCATCCTCAAAAGCCTCTTGAATGGAATCCATCATGGAGCGGTTCTCCACAACATAAGTATATTGTGTCTCACCCAGAATCATAAACCCGGCTTCCGCTTTATCATTATTCACGGCATCTTTTAATTCTCTTTCGTCGGAACAATTCACCCAGTCATATTCGGGAATCAGACGTTCAAATTCCTCTAAATCACCCAGGATTCCTTTCTCATCCAGCAAGGCCACTACGGTTTTAGAATCGTCCTCAGGGTCGGCTTTATTATCGGAGTTCCCCATGAAAAAGGTGGGGATAATCACGACACCTGCCATAATAAGGGCGAGTATGATTGTGGTATAGACAAAGCTCTTATTCTTAAAATAATTTCCAATTTCAAATTTTAGTACGGTTAAAAACTGTTTCATACTTAATCACCTGCCCTTTCTACGAAGATATCATTTAAAGACGGCTGATAACTTCCAAAGGTCTCCACGTCCAGACCACTTTCAATCAAAGCTACCATAATCGCCTGTTTGGTAGCCCCTGGCTTCATCTCCAGAATTAACTGTTCTTTATTGTTCCCATATACAGTTATGAGATGACCAAATTTTTCATCTGCGATTCTACGCAACTCACTGTGCCCCATATCACTGACAGACAAAACCAGACGGTTTTTCCCATATTCCCGCTTGATATTTCTCAAATCACCAGAAAGCACGGTGTTTCCCTTGTTAATAATGATAATATCTTTGCAGAACTCTTCCACATAGCTCATCTGATGGCTGGAAAAGATCACGAGCTTTCCATTCTGAATCTCTTCCAGAATCACATCTTTAAGCACCTGAGAATTGACCGGATCCAGACCGGAAAATGGCTCATCCAGAATAATAATCTGTGGATTACAGACAAGGGTCTGAGCCAGCTGTACTTTCTGCTGATTACCTTTTGACAAGGTTTCCAACTGCCTGTTTTCATATTCAGATACCTCGAGACGGGCGAGCCACTTCTTCATGCTTTCTTTGGCCTCTTTCGGTCCCATGCCCCGCAGCTGGGCCAGATATATAATCTGTTCTCCCACCTTTTTCTTCGGATACAACCCTCTCTCCTCTGGCAGATATCCGATTCCTAATTTCTTTGGATTAAATCTGACTCCATCCAGCAGAACCTGACCTTCATCCCCCTTAAAGACATCCATCAGAATTCGGATGGTGGTCGTCTTTCCGGCGCCGTTACGTCCCAGAAGCCCCAACGCACTCCCACTTTCCACTGCAAATGATATTCCATGCAGCACTTCTTTATCGCCGAAGCTTTTGCGAATATTCTTTACTTCGAGTCTCATCTCTCATCCTCCTCAAATCAACTTTTTCTATCTTTCTCTGTTTCTTCACACATCTCTGGATTCAAAAACTTCTAACCTAAGACTTATCAGAATCTCTTTTTCTTATATTTGATATTATAGTAGCTACTGACAACTGTCTGAATCAACCACGTTCCTCCGGTGATAAGTATGGCAAATGCTCCTACATCAAAGATCAGGGCTGTAATAGCCGTAAACCCAAATCCTAAGACAAGGATATAACTACTACCTTTATGACATTGATATCCTAATTTATATATCTGCATTTGCTCCGCTTCATCGCAACTTTCCAGCCAGTCTTTTTGAAAACTCATACTTCCGGGATTTCCACTTTTCGATGGATCGTGTTTTTTCAGCTCACCAATGGTCAGGATATAAAACAACGGATACATCAAAACAGGAAGAAAATATAACAAAATGGTGCTCCATCCCTGAACCCCCCCTAAATTATAGTTAAGGACAAAAATCATAAATATCAAGATAAAGAAGAAACCATTTCCATTCAACGACACGGTAGTGATAATCTCTATTTTATCATCCAGCACATCGCATCTCTCCTCATCATCCGTTTCCACCGCTTCCTTACAATAAGCTCTCAGCCTAACGTAGCAACTAAGATTTAGTATCAACATCGCGATAGCCAGTACCACCATGACGGCAACGTAATTTATGACTATCATTTCCAGAAAACTGTTGGCAGCCGACTGAATCCACCCG
Organism: Candidatus Pelethocola excrementipullorum; assembly: GCA_018714325.1. Taxonomy (GTDB): domain Bacteria; phylum Bacillota; class Clostridia; order Lachnospirales; family Lachnospiraceae; genus Novisyntrophococcus; species Novisyntrophococcus excrementipullorum. The sequence goes on along the minus strand of DVNN01000056.1, from coordinate 3,979 downwards.
TACATCTTCCTGTCCCCGAATAATACGCCGATAATACCTCCAATCACCGCTCCAAATAAAAGCTTGCCGCCCATGGATACAAATGCATTCTTCTCTTTCTTATTCCTGCTCATCTTCTCCACTCTCCTGTACGTATTCAAAAATATCTTCCACCTGACAATCAAATATCTTAGCTAACTTCAATGCCAGCGTGATGGATGGGGAATAGTCCTCTCTTTCAATCAAACTAATTGTCTGCCGGGAAACCCCAACCAATTTCCCCAGGTCTGCCTGATTCAATCCAAGCCTGGCCCGATGCACTTTCAAATGATTGTATAACGGCATCTCTAAACCTCCTGTTTCTTCTCTACTTTCTCCTCATTCCGTAATCCCTCCGACTGTGTCCTTCCTTATGTAACGCTCATATCATGACATAGTTCATTGTCTTTTTGACAACTTTGTTTGTCATCACATCATATCATTGACAACTATATTTGTCAATACATAATTTTTTCAAAAAATTAAAAAGGGAAACTGATGTGAGATGCTACCCTTAGATAGGACTTTTATATTTCATTGTCCTATCTAAGGGTAGCATCTCAAACCAGGCAGTTTCCCTTTTTATCGTCTATCTTTGTTTTAAATGAACTGTAATGTGGAGTATTTGGCCCTCAACATGGGCCGTAATCGTTCCGCCCATCCTCAGAACCAGTTCCTTTGCAATCGCCAGACCAACTCCTGAGGAGCCTTTTCTTCTGGTTTTATCCCCTTTATAGAACCGTTCAAACATCCGGTCGGTATCCAGCTCGATCCCCTCTGGGATTTCATTGGAAAAGATGAAATCATTGCCTCTTTGCTGGATCCGGATGCCTCCGTTCCCGTGGATCAGGGCATTTTGAATCAGATTGCGGAAGATTCTCTCCAGTCCCTCCACCGACCCCTCTACATGTATGGTATCCTCTTCAAATTCCACCTCCGGCTCCACACCCTTTTCCTGAAAGGCATGGTAGATGCCAATCAGGCACTCGCTAAGGATGGGGAAGACTGCAACCTTGCCACATTCCAGTTCAAATCCCTCACTGGTAAGCTTGGTATACAAGAACAACTCTTCCAACATATTCTTCAGTTCATCCATCCGCTGTCGGATAATCTCCTGATAACGTTCCCTCTTCTCTTTATCCTCACTCTCCGCCATCATCTGCAGATATCCCGACGCACTGGTCAGGGGGGTGCGGATATCATGGGCCATGGCGGAAACAGTCTCTTTCAGTTGTATTTGGGAACGCAGAAACTGATTCTCATCTGCCTTCGATTTCTCCAAAACTCGATTCAGTTTCCGGCAAAGTCTTAAAAACCCCTTGCTTCTCACCTCTGTTGTGATGTCAATCTGACTGCCCTTTTCGATTTGCTCGAGTTGGCGGCTGATTGCATCCAATCCCTTGTGAAATCGAAACAACTGGATAATGGCCACCGCTAATAGACCCATGATTATAACTATCATCTGTTACTCCTTTTGATCTGACTTTATCAAATGAAACAAGCCAAACATTATATGATACTACAAGATTCTAAACATCTCTTTTGGAGAGTGTCACCTGACCCAAGAACATGAATACAAGAATAAAGATAATTCCAACGCCAAATGGCTTCAGGCTGCTGATTCCTTGATAAGCGCTTTGTGCATTTGCCACATTCATATACAGACTATATTCCATGATCTTATTCAGACTGAATATCCCCAGAATACTATTAAACACCATGTACACCACTCCGCCGCACACAAAGATGGCGAAGGTAATGACAGCTGCCTTACTCCTTGTAAACATGCCGGCCGCCAGAACCATAGCCGAAAATCCACACTCCAGAACCCAGATTTGAAGCAGGAAAAAGAGTATGTCAGCCGCTCCATTCATGTGGAAGGCCGAGCCACTTAACACATTCACTACCAGGGCGATGGCAAATGTAGCAAGTAGGAATATCAGATTCACAATGCTTATGCATAGGAATTTACTCCAGAGATATTTCCCTCTATTTACATAGGCTGACAGAATATTCTTAACATATCCAGATTCAAAATCACTACATACGAATATCGCCGTCAAAATTCCGGTAACTACTGCAAACAGGCCGCCACCGATATTGGCCTGATGAAAAACGTCCAATAGACTCAAGTTATCAAGACCTGTTGGATTGCTGACAGATACAAGAATCCCTTTGGAATTCAGATATTCCACCATCTGCGGATCCGAAACTACCCGCAAAAGCATTTGAGTAAAAATCATGGTAACTCCCAATATTATCAGGCAGATGTAAAAGGTCTTGCTGCGCAGCATTCTCCGCATATCCATTCTAAATATATTAATCATTGTGAATTCCCCCTTCCATCAGTTCCAGAAAATATTGTTCCAGATCCATGCGGTGGAATGCACAGGATAACACGGATACCTTGTTTTCCACCAGCAAGGCAGTCACCGACCCCGAATCGGTAAAATCATAGACATGGAGTTGATTTCCACCAAAGACTTCATAGGTAATTCCCGGAAAATTCTCCGAAAGCACCACCGATGCCCGATCTGCATCATCAACCTCAACCTTCAGATAGTCCTTGCATCTTTCCTCTAACTCTTCTTTGGTTATCTGCTGAACCAACTGTCCATCTTTGATGATTCCATATCGGTTCGCAAGTTTACTTAACTCTCCCAGAATATGCGAACTAATGATGATGGTTTTACCCGCTTGTTCATTGAGGCGCTGGAGACATTCTCTGATCTCCCGGATTCCCTCAGGATCCAGACCATTGATTGGCTCATCCAGAATCAAAAGATCAGGGTTTCCAAGCAGAGCCATGGCAATTCCCAGTCTTTGCTTCATGCCCATGGAAAAATTCTTCACCTTCTTTTTTCCTGTATCAGATATGTTCATCAGTTCCAAAGCCTGATCCACACTGTCATCACTGACCAGTCCCAGATATCGGGCCTTTAGCATCATATTCTCCCTGGCGGTCAAGTTAGGGTAAAGCCCCGCCTCTTCAATCAATATCCCGATTCTTCTGCGGGCTGCCTCATCCATAACGGATCCCTCAAACAATTGAATCTCTCCTGCCGTGGGATATACCAGACCACAGAGCATCTTTAGGGTTGTGGATTTTCCTGCTCCATTTCTGCCAATGAAACCGTAGATATCTCCCTTATGGACCTTCATGCTCACATGGTCAACTGCAGGCTTACCTTTATAAGACTTAGTCAGTCCATTGGTTGTAATAACATAACCTGTATTCATGTTTCTCTCCTCTCTTCTACGCCGACTCCATCTGTTTAACTCTGTTACTTTCATATGGAGCAGGCGTCTGCTTGCTTTTCCCACCTACATTCCTCAGCTGATGTTTCAACCGGATGTTTTGTGGCATAACAGTACTATACATGTTATCCATTCAAAAAGCGCAAAGAAAGGTTTAAGAAAGTTTAAAGCCCATTCCCCAGACTGTCTGGATATACTCATCGGTGCCGGAAGATTTTAATTTTGCACGGATATTGCTGATATGAACATTGATGGTTTTATCCTCCACATAATACTCCTCTTCCCAGGCATATTCATAGATGACTTGCTTGGTAAATACTTTCTTAGGGTGTCTGGCCAGCAGTTCCAGTATCTTAAATTCATGCTTTGTAAACTCCACGGGTAAGCCGGCCGCTCTCATTTCCATCGTCTCAGGATTAATCCTCCAATCCCGGTAAAGAATTTCCTGACTCTGCCCAGCGGTGCTGATATTACGCAGCTGCACCTGAACTCTGACCAGCAGTTCCGGCAAATCGAAGGGCTTGCATATGTAGTCATTGGCCCCTGCGGACAAGAGATCCACCTTGCTGTCCAGCTCGATCTTGGCCGATAGCACAATAACAGGTACCTTACCGGAAAACTGTTTGATCAGCTCCTCTCCCGTTATTCCTGGCAGCATCAAATCCAATATAATCAAGGCGAATTTCTCCATGGAAAAACGCAG
>DVNN01000003.1 GCA_018714325.1 Candidatus Pelethocola excrementipullorum | reverse complement strand
CCCACATAGCTATATTCATCCCCCATCAACTCTTCACCCCAGGCAGCCACTTTCTCGCCCACCAGTTCGTACAGAGGACGTCCGTCTTTCAACAGCTGATCCTGGAAATCTCCGCTGGAAGGATTGGAGGTCTTCACCAAAACGAACAATCCTTTCTTCTCCTCCCGGCATACCTTCATAAAAGGCTGAATGCTGTCGGCGCCCATATAGGGATTCAAGGTGGCAAAATCCTCGTGGAATCCTGCATAAGTATTTCCGCCCACCTGAACTTTGCCAAGATGCCCTATGGCATATGCTTCTGATGTGGAACCGATATCCCCACGTTTGATATCGCCAATGACAACCAGCCCCTTTTCCTGACAGTAGCTGACGGTTCTTTCATAAGCCTTCATGCCTTCAATTCCAAACTGCTCATACATGGCAATCTGCGGCTTAACAGCCGGAATCAGATCATAGGTAGCATCCACAATTGTTTTATTAAACTGCCAGATAGCCTCTGCAGCACCTTCCAATGTCTCCCCATAGTTATCATACGCCTTTTTCTTCACATGCTCAGGCACGTATGCCAGCATCGGATCCAATCCAACTACGATGGGTGCTTTTGTTTTCTTAATATTAGCTATCAATTTGTTAATCATACGTATCTCCTCGGTCTTCTTATTCATGGGGCATTCATGCACCGTGTTTACTGCTGTAAAATCCTTCTAATTTAAGCCTTGTATACCACGTTTCCGCCACAGAGGGTATATGTAACCTTACCGCTTACCTTCATTCCTCCAAATGGTGTATTCTTACCCTTTGATAGAAACGTTGACGGATCGATAACATATTCTGCATCCGGGTCGATGATGGTAATGTCGGCGTCTTTTCCTACTGCCAGTGACCCCTTGTTATCCTGATGGATGACTTTTGCCGGATGATAACTCATCTTAGCCGCCATCTGCATCGGTGTGATGATGCCTGGTTTCACCAGTTCGGTAATGGTCAGGGCCACGCAGGTTTCCAGACCCACGATTCCGAATGGGGCATCCATCATTCCTCCCTGTTTCTCTTCCTTGCTATGAGGGGCATGATCGGTACTGATAATCTCGAAAACATCCTCCTTTAGTCCTTTGCGAAGATACTCCAGATCTTCCCTGGTCCGAAGTGGAGGATTCATCTTATAGTTGGAATCCCCTTCCACCATGTCATCACTGGTCAGGGTGAAGTGATGAGGGCATACTTCCGCAGTCACCTGTATTCCTGCCTCTTTTGCGGCCTTTACCATGTTATAGCAGTTCTTTGTGGAACAGTGGCACAGATGAATGGGCACCCCAACTTCCTCGGCCAGCAAAATATCTCTGGCCACGATTACATCTTCCACCGCGTTTGTGATTCCCGGAAGGCCCCAGGCTTTGGATTTCTCATCTTCATTCATACAGCCGCCCTGTACCAGGTTGCTGTCTTCACAGTGGGCGAATACCGGGATATTGCTCTTTTTCGCCATCTCCATGGCTTCTTTATATACCCTGGTATTCATAACGGTCTTCCCGTCTTCGGTGATTGCCGGAATCCCTGCTTTTGCCATACCTTCAATATCAGCAGGTTCCTCACCTTTCATTCCCTTCGTGACACATCCTGTCTGCAGCACATGGATTGGTGCGTATTGATGGGCCTTTACATGAACATAGCTGACTCTGTCGGGTGAATCAATGGGGGGTTTTGTATTGGGCATTGCCACGATGGTGGTAAAACCTCCTTTAGCCGCCGCTTTCGCCCCAGTCTCTATATCTTCTTTGTGGGTAAGCCCGGGGTCTCTTAGATGAACGTGCAGATCAATCAGACCAGGCATTACATAACATCCCGAAGCGTCAATTTCCCGAGTAGCCTCCACCTTTAAGTCTTTACCAACCTTAGTTATTTTGCCATATTCTATATACAAGTCACAAATTTCGTCAAGTTTTGTATCGGGATCGATTACCCGACCTTGCTTAATCAATAATTTCATAATAGGTTCCACTCCTTTTTGGCCGTGAATCATTCTGCTTCATACAGTTGCTTTTTCCTCTATTGAGTATACAAGATATATAGATACATTTCAAGCATCGAATCCGTTGGTTTTCAGCGTATTTCTTGCATTCATTTTTTAGTAAAAAAAATTTCTGAAAATTGTATTCTTTTTCCTTGACTTTTCTTACCCCAGAGACTATAATAAGCCTAGCAAACGGAATTGTGGATGTATATGAGTCACTAGTTATTAGAGATTATATTGGTATTCACGAATATAGTCTGTAATAGCTAGTGAATTTTTTTTATTCAAAAAGTCGCTTGCTTTACTATTTATTTTTAATGTTATGGAGGTAACAACACATGAACGGAACAGTAAAATGGTTCAACGCAGAAAAAGGCTATGGTTTTATTACCGGAGAAGACGGAGCAGATGTATTCGTACATTTCTCAGCTATCCAGGGTGACGGCTTCAAAGCTCTCGATGAGGGTCAGGCTGTAACTTATGATTTAGTTGAAGGCAACCGTGGCATGCAAGCGGCTAACGTAGAAAAGTGCTAATCTGATTGCAATCATGAAGGGCAGATGCTTAGGCATCTGCCCTTCTTCGTTGGCCAATTAAGCAAAATGATCACAAAAGCCCCCCAGAAAAGCCGGTGCAAACCGATGGCTTTCCTGGGGGGCTCTATTATGTTCACTTTCTGAACGAATGATTTCTTAATTATTCAGCGGCTTCGGAAGATGAATTCAAGTTGTTGATATATTCCTGAACTGCTGTTGCGTCCATTTCAGTCGTTGTAGCTCTGGATGCATTGCCTGCCTCCACATTTTTATAAACTGCAAAACTAAACCATACAATTAATGCCAAGAGTACGATTGCGGAGCCGCCGTACTCGATGCGGCGAATTAACTTCTCACGGCGCATGATCTTCTGACGATTGGCTTTATCTTGTTTATATTTTTCAACTTTTTCCTGGCTCATTCTGTTATCTCCTTTAAACGTAAGTTCCTCTATTACCGGCGTGTGAATTTTGATGTAATCCGGTTAATTGTTAACAAGTATACTACATTTTAGAAGATTTTACAATACCACAATAATACCGCCGTCGCTGGCATACATGGTACTGACTCCAGCCGTATCCAGAACAAAAGAATCTTTCACCTTAATTCTTTCTTTAATCGCTTCCAGAACCATCTGAGCACGTTCCGGGCAGTTGCAGTGTGTGATGGCTAGGGTGCGGCGTTCACTGTCCACGGCTTTCTCCACAATATAGTCTACCATCTTCACAAGTGCCTTGTTGATTCCCCGCGCCTGATCCAGCTGATAAATCTGGCCTTCCGGCGTAGCACCACAGATTGGCTTGATCTTTAAGGCCGAAGCAAAGAATGCCTTGAAGTTGCTGAGTCGGCCATTCTTACGCAAGGTCTCCAGATTTTCCAGAACAAAATAGGTGTTCTGGCTGGAAATATAGGCTTCCACTGCCTCTATTATTTTTTCAAATTCCATGCCAGCTTCTTCACATTCCATTATCTTTTTTGCAATGAGTGTTTGACCAATGGATGCCGATCTGGAATTGAATACATAAATCTTTTTATCAGAATCATCTTCCATTGCCATGGAACGACCGAGCATGGCACTGTTATAGGATCCACTGAGTTCAGCGGAAAGAGTTACGGCATAGTGATGATCCTCCCCGGTGCTGAAGTAATCAAAATAAACCTTGGGAGATGGACAAGATGATTTTGGACATTCAGGACTAGCCGCCACCTTTTCCAGAAAGACTTTTTGCTGGAAGGTTTCATCGTCGATAAATGTCTCACCACCCACTTCAAGTGTAAGAGGAGCCGATACGATTCTTGGATCACTTTTCATCTCCGGTGTCAATTCTCCGCAGCTATCTACAACTATATTATAACTCATGGTTATTGCCTCCGTATTTTAACAATTTTTATATTTAATTAAATGACTCTGTTATGATCACTCTGCAATGTAGTTTTCATTACCACATGTCACATACACTATATCATAGAACCTCCCTGTTTGCAAAGTATTTTTTTGGAAATACCCTGTTTTTCAGCTGTTTTTTTCATGCTCTTTTCCTCTTGCACAACCACATGTTTAAATGTATACTTACAGTATTATCAGATGTGGCGATTCAATGATACTTTTTTATATTTTTATTTGCGCCCTCTGTGTTGGAAAGGATTACATTCATGCGCTATCTTATTAATAACCATCTTCAGGAAATTTCTGAGGATACTGTGGCAGGTCCACAGGATGAAGTCCTTGAATTCCTGGATTTTGAACAGGCGGAAGAATTCTGCGTGGATCTGCGCTATCGTAGAGAACTGATGCGGAATCTTAAAGAATCCATCAGTTGCTGTAAGATTGAGATGCTTTCGGATGCAATTATAGGCACCTTGCTGATCCCTGATAAGCAGTCGCCGCTCTCTTCTTCCATCTCCCTTTTATTTTATTTTGAGAAACAGCACCTTGTCATTATAGATGATTTAAAACATATGGACACTATCCGGTCACATCTTATGGGAGAATCCTTTTCAAGCATCCAAGACATCTGTAGATTTTTCTTTGAATTCATGGAGTCATTGATTGACGGGGATATGGTATTTCTTCAGAACTATGAGAAGCGTCTGGCTACCATGGAAGAATCCCTGACCGATATGCTCCCCCGGGAATTAAAGGTGAATGTGGTTGCCGGCAGAAGGGAACTGCTGCTCTTCAACTCCTATTATCAGCAGTTGATGGATATGTTTGAAATTCTCTCTGAAAATATCAATGAATTTTTTCCGGAGGAATATTCAGTTCAGTTCCAGCGTCTGGTGGCCAGAGTGGACCGCCTGTACGACAATACTCAGATGCTGCGTGAATATGCATACCAGATTCGGGAGATGCATCAGGCTCAGATTGACCTCCGGCAAAATGATACGATGAGGATTTTGACCGTGGTCACTACCATCTTTTTCCCACTCTCCATCATCACAGGATGGTACGGTATGAATTTTAACTATATGCCTGAGTTACAGCATCCATTTGCCTACTTCATCCTGATTGCCGTCTGCGCTGTGATTGTCATCGGCGAAATATGGTACTTTAAGAAGAAAGGATGGCTATAACATGATCGCCCTTACAATTAAAAGCCTGAAGAATTTTATGAACAGTCTGCTGATTTCGGATACCTTTGACCGTTTTCAGGTGTCTGAAGCCACAATCACAACATTTGCCACATTTTCCATCGATGGTGAACTCCACCCCGAGTTCTATGAGAACGAAACCGCCGATGAATTGCGGGCTTCCAGCCAGAGACAGGTTTTCTGGAAGGAAATCAAATCCTACTGCTTTTCCATCATCAAAGGAAAGCGTACTCCGCTCTCCTTTAAGATTGTCCTGCAGCTTCCTCCGGATGAGGTGGAACTATTACTCGCGAAAAGCGGATTGAATCTTCTCCCGGAAGATATCTTTGGATTATTTCTAAATTGTCAGTATCATGGGGATTCTTTGACTCTGACCACCGGAACATCGCTGCGTGTCTTCACCCTGGATAAATCCCTGGACAACGCCTGGGATCAGATGCTCCAGGACTTTTTAAATCAGCAGGATCTGGACTATATGATTCCCTGAATCGGGATTACGAATCAATAAAAATACAGATAGGACGGTTACTAATTACAGTAACCGTCCTATCTGTATTTTATTTTGCCAGAAGCATCATAATCTCGTTACTTCTGCTGATAAACTTGGTCATCTGCTCCGGTGCCAGCTGCTTGTTGCCGATGCAGGCAAGGTCATACAACTGCTCACAGATCAAAGTGACATGCTCGTCATCGCTCTGTTCAAACAGATACTTCACCAGCGGATGATTTGCGTTGAGGACCAGGGTCTCTGTACCGCCAAACATGGATGGATCCATGCCTGCCATGCCATACATCTTCATCATATCCTGCATACGACGGTTCTCCTCAGAGATCGTAAGCATGGAAGAGATACCCTCATTCTTTAGATTTTCAACCTTAACTTCCAGATTTTGTTTGTCCAGTGTTTTCTTGAACAATTCGCTAAGGCTCTTGGTCTCTTCTGTCAGATCCACAGAATCATCTTTCAGGTCTCCGGTCAGATCCGCGTCAATTCTCTGGAACTTCACCTCTTCTTTGATTTGCTCAACATGAGAGATAAAGGCAGAGTCGATATTGTGCTTCAGAATCACAGCATCTTTTCCCTGTCCCCGGAACAGATTGATGTACTGGCCCTGCTGCACCTCATCGGTAACATAGAAGATTGAAGTCTTTTCAGGCTCTTTCTCCTCTGTCTTTTCATCTGCAACTTCCTCAGCAGCAGTTTCTTCGGTTTTCACCTCTTCTGCCTCTGCATCCTCTTTTGGAATCTTATTCTCTTCGATGCAGTCTGCCAAAGTCAGATATTTTCCATCGATATTCTTATAGAGGATATAATCCATCATCTTGTTTGAGAATTTCTCATCCTTGATGCATCCAAACTTGATGAATGGGTTGATATCATCCCAGTATTTTTCATAATTCTCACGGTCTGTCTTACACATTCCGCTCAGCTTATCCGCTACCTTTTTGGAGATGTAATCCGCAATTTTCTTTACGAATCCATCATTTTGAAGGGCACTTCTGGATACATTCAACGGAAGATCCGGACAGTCAATCACACCTTTTAACAGCATCAGGTATTCCGGAATTACTTCTTTGATGTTATCAGCGATGAACACCTGATTATTGTACAGCTTGATGGTGCCTTCGATGGAATCATACTCGGTATTGATCCGTGGGAAGTAGAGGATCCCCTTCAGGTTGAACGGATAATCCATGTTCAGATGAATCCAGAACAGTGGTTCACGATAATCGTTGAATACCTTACGGTAGAATTCTTTGTATTCATCCTCGGTACACTCGTTGGGGTGTTTTGCCCAAAGCGGGTGGATATCACTTATGGATACCGGGCGCTTATTAATCTTAACCTTATCCTTTGCCGGAGAGACTTCTACAACTTCTTTTTCTCCGTTCTCATTCTCCTTCTCTTCTGTCTTGGCTTCCTCATGGATGTGCTCTACTACCACATCCTCCTCTTTCAGATCCGCCTCATCGATGGTCTCATACTCCTGAGGAGCATTGGCCTTGGAAAGGAAAATCTCCACAGGCATAAAGGAACAGTACTTCTCCAATACCTCGCGTACCCGATATTCATTGGAGAATTCCAGGCTCTCTTCATTTAAGTACAAGGTAATCTCGGTTCCAGGGGTAGTCTTGTCACCATCCTTCATACTGTATTCGGTACTGCCGTCACACTCCCAATGTACAGGTACTGCATCCGCCTGATAGGAAAGGGTGTCGATATGAACATCTTCCGCCACCATGAAGGCTGAATAGAATCCCAGACCAAAGTGGCCGATAATCTGATCCTTATCTGTCTTATCTTTATACTTCTCCAGGAACTGTGTTGCACCGGAGAATGCAATCTGAGTAATATATTCTTCAACTTCATCGGCCGTCATACCAATACCATTGTCGATGAACTTCAAGGTCTTCTCTTCCGGATTGACGATTACCTCAATCTTAGCCTTATAGTCTTCTGGAAACTGATAGTCTCCTACCACCTCCAGCTTTCTTAATTTCGTGATTGCATCGCAACCATTGGACACTAACTCACGAATGAAGATATCATGATCGGAATACATCCATTTCTTAATAATTGGAAAGATATTATCGCTGTTAATTGAAAGATTTCCATGCTTTTCTGCCATGGTTTTCACGCTCCTTTTCTGATTTTCCTTTGTAACTCATAGTTACATCATATAAATGATATATTAGTACGGCAAAACCTAAAAGTCAATAGAAAATTAGCACTCATTTTAAATGAGTGCTAATAATTCTATGAAACCCTTATGAAACTCGGGGCTTTCCCAATTTCTAAAATTTTTATAAAACGTTCTCAATCACAAAGGAAAATCATCCTCTAACGCAGAAATATTTTCAACAGCTTCTCTTTGCAGATTCCATAGGGTTGATACCGTATGGGCAGATCTACGGATGTGGATTTTTTCACGATACTTTTCTCATGTGAAAATGTATCAAAGGACTTTTTGCCATGATAGCTTCCCATCCCGCTGTTTCCAACTCCGCCAAATCCCATACGGGAAGTGGCCAGATGAATGATGGTATCATTGATACAGCCGCCGCCAAATGATAGATCCCTTAAGATTTCTTTCTCCACCATCTGGTTACTGGTAAACAGATATAGGGCTAATGGCTTTTCTCTTTCCAACACAAAGGTCTTGGCATCTTCGATGGATTCGAAGGACAACACCGGCAGAATCGGCCCAAAAACCTCCTCTTGCATCGCCGGGGCATCCTGTTCCACAGGATATAATACCGTAGGTTCAATCTGAAGAGTATCTTCGCTATATCCACCACCTATTAAAACCTTTTCGTCCTTCATCAACTTCAATAATCGCTTAAAATGTTTCTGATTCACAATATGAGAATAATCGGAATTTTGGAAAATATCATCCCCAAACATCCTTACGATCCATGATTTCACATAGACCAGAAACTTCTCTCTTACCGATTCCTGAACCAGAACATAATCAGGAGCCACACAGGTCTGGCCTGAATTCAGGAATTTTCCAAACACCAGCCGTTTTGCGGCCATGTTTAGATTGGCTGACTCTTCCACGATACATGGGCTCTTCCCCCCGAGTTCAAGTGTTATGGGGGTCAGGTAGGCGGCAGCCTTCTCCATCACCAGTTTCCCCACGGATACTCCTCCGGTAAAAAAGATATAGTCAAATCTTTGTTCCAGCAATTGTGTGTTCTCTGCCCGACCACCTTCCACCACTGCCACGTACTGTTCCGGAAATGCATCTTCTAAAAGCAGCTTGATAACCGCAGAGGTGTGGGGTGCATAGGCGGATGGTTTCACGATACAGCAGTTACCGGCCGCGATTGCTCCGATCAACGGATCCAGGCTGAGCATGAAGGGGTAATTCCAGGGAGCCATAATAAGAACAAGACCGTAAGGCTCTGACTTAATAAAGCTTCTGGAAGGAAACTGTGCCAAGGGTGAGACCACCTCCCGGTCTCTAACCCAGCAGCCCAGATGGCGCTTTACATAGTTAAGTTCCGAATAGACCATTCCAACTTCAGTCATATATGATTCAAAACCTGATTTTCCCAGATCCCTCTGAAGCGCCATATGGATGCTTTCCTCATGAAGCCTAATTGATTTTTCCAGACGGCTCAAAGCCTTCATGCGAAATTCCAGGGACTTTGTCCTGCCTTTTCGATAAAACGTTCTTTGCTTAATCATTAATTGTTCTATTTCTATCATTTGGACCATCCCTTCTGATACTCAGCTGTATTTAACCTTCCACGATAAGATACTGGCCATTGGGAAGCAGGAACACTTCTGAAGCTTCTTCAAGTTCCGCCTTGCTCATGCCCTCCACGTCCATTCCACTTTGATCCAGATATTCACGGACTTCTGTGATAGAATCCACCACAACCGCCATACAATCCTCCAAAAAGGCCTCGGCCTCACCATAACTTTCTGCCACTGGCTGGTCAAAAAGCTGTCCCTGGTTCTTCAAGAATGTGTAGATACACTCCTCACTATACTCATTCATCTCACAATTCCTCCCTTTCTTACAAATCCTTTTTCCCTGTTCTTTCAGGGGCAATTTAATATCCTTCTCGATTCAACTCCTCCAGCAACTCCAGAACCTGGAGCGGATGATTGATAATCGCCGTAGCATGGTTTTCCTCCAACTCCTCCCTGGAACGGAATCCCCATGTAACGCCCACGGTGTACATTCCGGCTGCCAACCCGGTCTGCATATCCGTATTAGTATCACCAAAATACATGAATTCTTCCTTCTGGAACCCAAATCGCCTGGCAATTGTATTCGCACCTGTTGGATCTGGCTTTTTCGGAACCTCAGAAGACTGTCCCTGTACCCAGTCAAAGATATCATTTCCAAAGATCGTGGCAACCACATCCACAGCTGCATCATGTGGCTTATTGGAAAATACCGCCATCTTGATTCCCCGCTCTTTTAACGCCTTCAACATTTCCTTAATACCCGAAAATGGCTTCACCCTATACAGTGGGTTCTCACCAAAGAATTGCCTGGTGATTGGGATTCCTTCCTTCATATGAATTCCTTCCTTATCACCAGCCGCCACAAGAGCCCTTTTCAGGGTCATGTCCATACCGTCTCCGGCATAAAAATTATATTCTTCCACCGGACGTGGGGCATAACCAAAGTACTCCAGGGTATGATTCACTCCATAGGCTATGGATTCCACCGTATCCGCCAGAGTTCCATCCAAGTCGAATATACATGCTTTTATCATCTGTCTTACCTTTCTGTCACTCTCTTTCCATACTCGTTCCTAGTTTTATTAGTATTCCTGTAGTATGTAATTATACCATCAACAACCTCCATATTTCAACGCTTTCCTGGTTCCATCCTCACTTTTATCATACTTCTAGTGACCAGCACCCATTTTGGTATAGTTGCCCAATTTCTGACTTTCGTTTATACTATAAGAAAGTTAAATCGCAAAATCAAGCAATTTACATAGATTCCACATCCACTCGTCTTCTCTTTTTAAGGCTATGTGCGGTGTAAAACTAATGAATAAGGAGATTATATCTTAATGGAAACAAAAATACTTTTTACAGATCTTGATGGTACACTCTTGAACAGAAAGAAGGAAATCACCAGCGAGAACCAGGATGCGATCAGCAGGGCTTTGGAAGCCGGTCATAAAGTGGTGCTGAACACCGGCCGTCCCTTAACCGGCTGCCTGGAACAGATTAAAGAACTGAAACTTAATCGGGAAGGCTGTTATGCCATTACATTTAACGGAGGTCTGCTCTACGACTGCCTGACCGGTAAAATCCTATATAAGAAGGTGATTCCTCTGGAATATGTCCAGTATATCTTCCAGGAAACAAAAAAACGCGGAATCTATTGCCAGACTTATTCCAATGAGGGCGTGCTCTCGCCACAGCTGACGTCAGAGCTTAAGTTTTACGCCGAACGTACTCATACCCCATATAAGATAATTCCGGATCTCCCCAATCAGCTGGCCGAAGAGCCGGTGAAGGTGCTGGCCATCGATTTGTCCAGGGAAACCACGGCTTTAGATGACTATCGAAGGGATATGCAGGAATGGGCCAAAGACAAAGTATCCATCTTCTACTCCAGCAAGAGCTATCTGGAACATGTTCCCTATGGAATATCCAAAGGTGCTGCGATTGAACATCTCTGTGAGCATCTGAATCTTCCTCTCACCTCCACAGTAGCCGTAGGCGATCAAGAGAATGACCTCACCATGATACAAACCGCCCATGTGGGTGTGGCCATGGCAAATGCCATATCGCAAGTTAAGGCCTGTGCGGATTATGTCACAAAAAATGATTGTGATCACAGCGGCGTAGCCGAAGTAATCGAACGTTTTTTGCTGTCCGATACCCCCTTACCTGCAAAATAAGGCCTTAATTCATACCTTTTTTATTTAAAAATGGAGTAAATTACACTTTTTGCTTTCTTTTTTTGAAAAACGGTGTATACTATTTAGGTATGGTGACTACGAAGCCACCCGAAGACCTTTTTGACCGGAAGGAGATATATTACTATGTCAAAAAAAGTTGGAAAAGCCATTGTCGGATTGGCTTGTATGGGCGCAGCCGCTGGTGCGGTGATCGCTTATCTGAAAACGATTAAAAAGAATGATGAAGCCTTTGATGATGATTTCGATGATTTCTCGGATGAGTTTGAGGCTAATGAAAGAAGCTACACAACCATTCCGAATGATGTCGCTGCCACAGCAGAAAATCTGAAAGAAAAAACACAGACGCTGGCAGAGGATGCAATGGATACAGCTAAAGACGTGGCCAAAGATGTTAAGGACGCTGTCAAAGATGTGGCCGAAGATGCCAAAGACATGGCTAAAGATGCCGCTGAAGATCTTAAGGATACTGCTGAAGATGTCGCTGGAGAAGTAAAGGGAAAGGCAAAAACCGCCTTTAATCAAGCAAAAGACGCGGCTGCTTCAATCAAAAAGACTATTACTGAATAAGTCGATACAATTTTGTTCCAAAATATGTGGGATTTCATTCGTTATACCACACGCTAAAACAGCTAATCCATGTGGATTAGCTGTTTTTTCATTCTCAATCCGGTCTTTCCTTATAGGGTTCAGGGGGAAGACTGCTTTGAGGGATTAATTAATATCCAAGAATATCTTTGGTATCTTCAAAAATCTCATTGATTTTGTCAACATATTTACTGCTACCTTTGGACTCGCATTCAGCCACGTATGCATCCCAATCCCTATCTATATCTTTTTTTCCTGATATAAATTCCATTGCCGAGGTATTCACATAATCCATCAACGGCACCTTGATCAGATTCAACTCCTCTTTTTGGTCTTCATCAGACAATACCGGCGGCTGCAGTTGCTGATTCACTTTGTTTGCATCAATTCTTTCGTTCCATTCCTTCTCACCATCTGTAAACTTTGAAAGCTGTATCTGCTTATTTCCACCATAGGCAAATACACCGCCGCCAAATCCATAATCCACATTCAACTGTTTTTCTGCGCCTGGATTAAATCCATTATAGTAGATATCGGAATTCAACAAGATATTTCCTTCCCCATCTTTCGTATAGGTCTCACCTTCCACTCCCCACTGGGTTAATTCATGTCCTTCATCCGAATACCATAACCAATCAATAAAACGAAGCATCTTAATAAATCCTTCTTCACCCAGATCCTCAAGAGCTTTTTGGCTGATCATAATTCCATTTTCCAGACGTCCTGCCCCACTGGAAATCTTCAGATTTCCTTTAGGACCAGAGGGTGTTGTTATAAAGTATAATTCCGCTCCATCAACCTGCATCTTATCTGTGTTTATAATATCTGCCAAACCCTGATAATTTATGGTCAACACATAAGATTCTCCGCGGAAGAATTTAGCTCTGGCCGTATCTCCATCCTGGGTAAATGTTTCCGGATCCAGGACCTTTTCCTCATACAATTTACACCAGTATTTCAGAAAATCTTTGTACTCATCTGTGGTATCTGAAAAATAGAATTTATTTTGCTCTGAGTCAAATTTTGTTCCATCTTGTAACCCCCAGTCTCCTCCATCTGTGGAATTCCCTGCTCTGACACCATAAACGTTGGCTGCAAGACTTAGAGCACACCCCAGCTGATACTGATCCGACCACACATATTCAACCCCAGTGTAATCTTTCACCTGTTTTAATGCATCATAAAAATCTTCCCAGGTCCAAGAAGTTTCCGAACTCAAGTCCACACCCGCTGCCTCAAATACATCTTTCCGTATTGCCATCGAATATCCGCCCGCCATACTTTCCCACATCCCAGGAAGGCGGTAGTACTTTCCATCAGAGGCCAACATCTGCTTCAGATCCTCTTCCATTCCCCACTCTTTTACCTGTTTTTGATAGTTAGGCATGTATTGTACCCAGTCGCTGATAGCCACTATCTGACCACTATCCTCATAAGGTCTTGAGTCGTAGACCTTGGGTATGATATATGGAGCACTTCCACTATTTACTGAAGCACTTAGCTTATCGTTGTAATCAATTCTTGCAACCTGTGTCATATCAAATGTCACATTGGATTTTTCTTCAATAGCACTCCAGAGCCTCCATTCCGCACTATAAGGATAATTTTCATGATCGGAAAACATCATGGAATATGAAATCGGTTCATCTGAATGAAAGGTGATATCCGCTCCATATTCATAATCCAATTCCTTGTCCGCATCCGACTTAGAAAGTGATGGTCCATCCTCTGCTGCTGATTTTGAATTCCCTCCACAGGCTGCTAGAGATACCACTGTTACAAGTGCCATTGCCAATAATACAGTTTTTTTCTTCATTGTACCTTCCTCCTTTTATTATAAAAGCTTTGCTACAGCTTCTATTTCATTACTCCGTCTTTCTATAAGCGCTCATCAGCATAATCCCAGCAATCTCCGCTTAGTCCTTCTAAAATACTGCCACAGGCCCATCCCATCAGCGCAAACCAGGTGCTGGCTGGTTGTCCATCCGGATATTTCTGTACCAGAAGGCCTTCACAGTGACAGAATCGTTCCGACATCCAACCCTTCCTTCCATAATCATATTCTTTATCATAGCGATTATAAGTCTGACAACTCCACATGATAGTATCATTTAGACGACTTCTGATATATCCATCCTCTCTTTGTGTAAGATAATACAGCATCTCATCAATTACCGTGCTGGACATAGGATGGATATGTGGGTTTGCTACAGAAGTTATGCTTCCACCACAGCTGGACCATCCAAGCCTTCCCAATGGGGGTGTTTGGATGGGGGAATTATAACAAAATTTGAATGTATATTCGTAGCTCAGTGCATCTCTAAGATGATTTAGGTAAACCTCTTCCCCTGTGATCTGATGCAGCCAACGCAGAGCTCTGATATAGGACAAAATCCCTTCCGAATCCACGGTTTTATCGGTGTCCAGAGGACCACCATAGCACTCTGACTTCCGAACAAAGGTTTCGTAATAATGCGATTCACTTCTTCTTAATCCATCCAAATAAGAAAAGTCCTTTTTGAGCCAACTATAGTAAGCAGTTGCAGTCAAACACCAGGCACTTCCCATGGAATCATACTCCAAACCGGATCCCGTTCTTTCTGAAAAAATATAAGGATATTCAAAATCTATATTCTTGGTTTTCTCCAACTTATCAATAATATCCTTAGCAAATTCCAACCAATCTCCATGAATTACATTTCGAATCTGCATTTCGTAGTCATAGGCTTTTAGTAGATAATATACAGCCTGCCCTGTCAGATAGCCGGAATGCCCCGGGTTATGCATGCCGTCAAACCACCATCCCTGATTGCTCCATATCCCATTGTCATAAGCTCCATAGGGCAGTCCCGTATGGGGGCTCAGACAGTTCTGTACCATGTTTTCGATACAGCACAATGCCTGTTCTCTCATAACTTCATCTTTTAATCTCAGTGATGACATCAAAACAGGTACCGCAACAGAAAGTCCATTGGTCCAGCTAAGGGAGTAGATTTTTTGGAATTTTCTGCTTCCGTCAGACTCCTCAAACACAAATCCAGAATAACTTCTATCCTTTTCTATCCAGGCATCCTCCGATACGGCAGAAGCAATTTCCGAGACTGCGGTATGAATGTCCCCCACCCGCCTTGGTTGTTCATGATAGTGTTCATAAACCCCTTGTACTGCTTCATAGATATCTCGCTCACATTCTGCTCCATAACAATAGTGTTGTATCTCGAAGGAAATCTCTTCACCTACAGTAATTCTGAAGCAATTATTACCCAGGGACTTACGTTCTTCCACCTTATGAGACTGTATGTACAACCAAGGTGCATTCTCATATCCAAGAGTATATCCGATACAGCCGTTCTGAAGGGAGCAGGTGTAGCCCGCATATTGATAAAATTCACCTTCAGCTCCAGGGCTCCACTGTTCCTTTCTTCCTTCATGTTGTATAAAGTAAGGACTTGCACACAATCCATAGATTTTGCCCTCATCATACACAAAAGCGGCTGGATGTGACAGCCGGTCACTTCTAACCATCCACCATGGAGCCGCCGGCCTGTGCAAGGCTCCTTCCCGTAACCGTGGGAATTCATTATCTACGTTTAATGGAGCTTCGCCTCTATTTCTTCCATACATAAAACCAGGCAGAAAAAACCTTGGATTATTCTTTTGAAAGCTTAATTCCACATGGATGACACCTTCCCAGTCTTTTTGGCATTGGTTTCTGATACTTATTCTGGTGACAAATGGATCTTGAAGCGTACCGATTCCCGAGATTAGATTTATGACCGTTTGTAATCCCTGTTTTTCCAGTACTTTGTAGGATTCGTCCATCCCTTGCCTTTCTCTCGCTGTCAGGATAATCTTCATTTTATCACCTTTGCCTTCATCACTTTATCATAATCGTAACCTCTATCACTTTTACTTTGGATCGCAGATAGCTCAAAAAACACCACGCTATTCTGTCCTATCTTTAGGTTCACCTCTGCCGTATTGCAAACTGCAGATTTTCTATCTGATGCTACAAGCGGCCTGGAGGCTTCCTGTAATATACTAAGTTGAGTTTTAGTAAGACTATATGGTTCGCCCATATCATGCCACAACTTCAAAGGATTGCAGACTGCTTCATCCACTGTCATTGTCAAAACAAAATATTCCCTTTCATTCTGCCAGGGAAAGGAAAAGTCCAGATTTATAGATTCCCTGTCCTCACCCCGGTTTAGATTCCACACGATTCCACAGTAAGTGCCATCTTCCCTTTTTATAATCAGAGCTTCTTCGGATTTATATATACATCTCCCCCTCAGCTCTTTGAAAAATCGAAAGGTCCAAAACGTTGGTTTAGGTATTCCTCCATAGGCAACTAGTCCAAACCCTCCGTGGAAAGGAGTAAATGGCACTCCTTGCTCTTCAAACACATCTCCAAATGTCCAGTAAGAATAGGATGCATGGCACTCTCCCATTCTTGACAACAAATATGCCAGGTAAGCTGCATTCTGATTTGTATCGTGCACTGGGCTGTCTGGACGATAGGATGTGTTGAACTCGGTAATATGCAGCTCCAGCCCTCGAAACCTTTCAACGCTGTCCACGATTTCTCTTGTCCTCTCTAACTCCACTAAACTATCTTCCGGATTTCTCAAATCCACATAGCTGTAGTGTCCCTCAGAGCTTGGCACATCTATGGTGTAATGATGTCTGGTGACAAAATCCAATGCAATCTCTTCCTTTTCGCAAAACTCTAAAAATCTTCTGATCCACAGCTCATCCTGTACACCGCAGATCGCAGGCCCCCCAACTCGGAATCTCCGATCCATAGACTTCACCGCATTAAATGTGACTGCAAACAGCTGAAAATATTCTTCCATATCCGCATCTTTCCAGAATATCGATAAATTGGGTTCATTCCAAACTTCAATGGGCCAGGTTATTACTTCCTCAGTACCATATCGCTCCATGAGATGGTATAATACAGCTTGAACCAGGGCGGTCCATCTTTCATATTCTTTGGGTGGTGTTACATTCCCCTTCCAATAAAATACAGTCTGATTCCCGGAAGCCATCTTTTCCGGCATAAATCCCAGCTCCAAAAATGGTTTAATTCCCAATTCCTGATAGCTGTCCATCACCCGGTCCAGATAGGTAAAATTATATTCTACCCTCTCTTGGCCATCCTCGGCTTTATAGGTCTGATAAATTGCCATATCATCACAAAATAATCCATGACCACGAATATAAGAAAAACCAATCTCTTGTTGCACCAACTTCAACTGAGTCAGGTATTCCTGACGCAACGCAAGTCCCATCCTTCCAGTTCCTATGCAGTAATCCGCATGATTCCGAAACGGAAGGTCTGCTTCAATATTTATCTCAACTTGTAGGCTTTTCATATCACTCCACTCCTAACCTTTCAATATCCTCTATTTAAATCCTATTTTAACTTATCGTTAACACAAGTTCTTTGCGTTTATTTACCTATTTATTGCGCGAAAATACTTTTTCTTGTTCCATCTGTGATAATGTGCTATATTAATTCAAACAAAGTTACAATTTTCTATGATATGAAAGTCAGGAGGCAGTCCATGGATACCAATACATCCCCCCATCAATACCTGTCCATTAATGATAGTTTTATCCTGGATCATCAGTGTACGCTTTTGCCGCCACTGACCTGTTATCACTACCATAACGGTTGTGAAATCTATCTCTTTCTCCAGGGAAATACCACCTTATATGTGGAGTCCAATGCATTTCCATTGGTCCGCGGGGATCTATTCATCTTCCGTCCGGATGAACTTCACCGAGCTTTTTGTCTGGAAGATGATACCTACGAACGATTCACTATACACCTACAGGAGGCTTTCCTCAAAGACTTGTCCAGCCAACAGACCAATTTGACCAACTGTTTTTTTGATCGTCCTTTAGGTGTGGGAAATAAAAGACATCTCAACGAGCAAGAACTCCAGGATATCCTCCTCCTATTATATAAACTGGGCGATAGCATCTACGGAACTTCCTATGGGGATGACCTTCTTAAGTCTACGATATTAACTGAGCTGCTTATAAGAATTAATCTGTTATACCAGCAAAAGAAGGAAAGTCATTCGAACTATATGCCGTCATTGATCAAAGAGGTTATGGCATATATCGAATCCCATCTTACAGAGGAAATACTTTTACAAGATTTGTCTAATCACCTATATCATAATGGAACATACATTAGCCGCAAATTCAAAGAGGCCACCGGCATTACCCTCAGGCAATACATTGTTTACAAAAGAGTCATTCTTGCCAAGCAACTCTTGACAGAGGGTGTATCGCTAACAGATGCCTGTGATTTATCGGGATTTCATGACTATTCAAATTTTAACCGTACCTTTACGAAGCAGGTGGGTTGCCCTCCTGGGCAGTTTCAAAAGACAGCCGGTAAAAATGATTGATTAGCAATAAGACTGACAGTATAAACTAATAAAACATCCTTTAAGAAAAAGATATTGTATGACAGGAGAAAACAATGTTTAAGATAGGTGAATTTTCTAAACTGACTCAGGTAACCATCCGAATGTTAAGATACTATGATGAAATGGGCTTATTAAAGCCTGCCGAAATCGATCCATGGACCGGATATCGTTTGTATTCCGTAGATCAGATACCTATTCTCAATAAGATCATATTTCTTCGTGACTCGGGCTTTAATGTTGCGGAAATAGCTGTGGCCCTCCAGGATTTACAAAATGATGCTCTTATACAACAGTTAGACAAAAAATATCTTGATATTGAAAAGAACATTGCGGTTGAAAAGGAAAAACTTCAGAAAATTAGACTCGCCAAAAATGGGATTCTCCATGAAAAGGACGACATGCACTATAATGTTTCCATAAAATCCATTCCAAGTTATCAAGTAATCTCTTTAAGAAAAGTCATACCGAATTATTATGGAGAGGGTGATTTATGGCAGGAACTGTCTGCCTTTATAGAACAGCATTCTATCTCTGTATCAAATGATACCTTTTCCATTTTTCATGATGTGGAATATAAGGAACGAGATGTGGATGTGGAAATATGTGCGCCTGTGAAAGAGTCGGGCATTGATTGTGGCAATGTGAAATTTCACCGGACCGAGGCGGTACCCTATATGGCATATACGATGGTCTACGGAAAGTTTGAAAACATCGCGGGGGCTTATCTGGCCTTTGCAAATTGGCTGCAAAATAATAGCCAATATAGAATGTCAGGGCCAAACAGACAGATTGTACACCGTGGCCCATGGAATGAAGAAAACCCCGATAAATATTTAGTAGAACTCCAAATTCCATTGGAAAAGAATCAATAGATTATTTTTGTTGACCCTCACATGGTGTCAGGGTTTATATTCATAATATACAAAATATAATTTAAACGGAGGAACCCTATTATGAGTCATTATGAAGTAAATTCCATTGGTAAAATCTGCAACAAAGACAACGAAACCTTTATCGAACTGGATTCCAAATATATTCCAGCCTTGCAGGCATTGGATGGTTTCAGCCATATCAATGTGATCTGGTGGTGCAGTGATTTTGACAGCGACGAGGCAAGGAACATATTAGAAACTCCCAAGCCATATAAGAATGCTCCTGACACCATGGGCATCTTCGCCACCAGGTCACCGATTCGTCCGAATCCCATTGCCTTAACCACGGTAGAGGTTTTAGGAATTGACCACAAAAAAGGAATCATTCAGATTGCCTATATTGATGCCAACGACAATACTCCGGTCTTAGATATCAAACCTTATACTCCAAGCCTTGATAGAGTCGAACAGCCACATGTGCCTGAATGGTGTGGTCACTGGCCCAATAGTTTAGAGGAATCCGCCGATTTTGAATGGGAAAAAGAATTTAATTTTTAACTTATATCATACAAAAGCGGTATGGCACTTATGCCATACCGCTCCAAGCATTTTGCAACGCTTCCATCGCCTCAGATATCAGTTTTTCATCCATCGTTGCATAACCCAGAAGGACTGCCTCCATATCTCGTTTTTGTCCTTGATCCACATAGTACTGATGCAGGGGATATACCTTAATCCCCGCTTCCTTTGCCAGTTCTTCGGCCTTCTCCTCGGTCGCTCCCTTCTTAAGTTGAAGGAGCAGATGAACGCCGGCATTCTCTCCAAATACTCTGCTGACAGAGGTCATATCTTTGAGATTCTTCAATATCAAGTCATGTTTTCCCTTATAGAGTGCTCTCATCCGATTCAGATGACGTTCAAAGTAGCCTTCCCGTAAGAATATTTCAATAATCTTCTGATCCACTCTGGAAACGGTGGCTGAAAAGTTCTTCCCGATCTCCCGATAGGCCTGAGCCAAAGACTGAGGCAATACCATATAACTGATACGGATGGATGGTGCAATCGCCTTTGAAAATGTTCCGATATAGATTACCGTCTCATCTTGATCGTATCCCTGGAGTGCCGGAACCGGCTTTCCCTTGTATCGGAATTCCGAATCATAATCGTCTTCGATCAAATACCTTCCCGGACGTTTTTTTGCCCAGTTCAATAGCTGCAGCCTTCTTTTTATGGGCATGACCATCCCCATGGGAAATTGGTGAGAAGGCATTACATAGGCGGCCTGTGCACCGCTTGCTTCCAGTTCTCCCGGCCTCATCCCCGATTCATCCATAGAGACAGAAATCACCTCATGCCCCAGACTTTTGAAACAATTCCAGGCGCTTTTATAGGTGGGACTCTCCATGGCGATTCTGGTATCCCTGCCCAGGAGCACGGATAAAAGCATCAGCAGATAGTCATTTCCGGCTCCCACCACAATCTGATCTGCCACGGCCTCCACGCCTCTGGCATGGTGCAGGTAGCTCACTATGGCCTCCCGTAGCTCCCATTCTCCCTGACTGTCCCCCAGAAGGAATAAATTGGTGTCATCTTCCCCCAGAATTTGTTTTGATATTTTTTTCCAGGCATTCTGAGGAAATCCATTGGGATCTATTCCATTGACCGCAAAGTCATATAAATAGTTCTCCTTTTTACGTTCGAAAGCCTTGGACTTTATCTCCTTGACCTCTCCCAGATGAAACAATTCTTCCATATCGCAGGCGTAATAGCCTTTGCAGGGCACACTCTCCAGATACCCCTCTGATACCAGCTGTTCATAAGCCAGATCCACCGTACTTCTGCTGACGGATAACTGTCTGGAAAGAGCTCTGGACGATGGCAGACTCTCTCCCGGAAGAATCATTTTCTTTTGTATCTCGCTTTTTATATAATTATATATTTGCTCATAAAGCGGGATTTTTGCCTTATGTTCCAGTGGAATTAACAACTCTTTCATCTTCTCCTCCTTACGTTCAGCTTTTACAGATGGAAAATAGCCGTCCTGATTGGTTTAATCGGACGGCTACTTTATCTTAACACTTCAAACAGCTAACGTTCTTTTAAGACAGCCGCTTATTTAGCAGGCAGTTTAAAGGAACTCTTCAAGGAAACTATGCGGTTAAATACCAGCCCATCTGGTTTCGAATCATGGGAATCCACACAGAAGAAACCATTTCTTACAAACTGGAACTTATCGTAAGCCTTCACTCCCGCAAAATTAGCTTCCAACATACAGTCTTTTAATATGACAAGGGAATTAGGGTTCAGGTTCAAGGAACCATCTTCATTATAAACACCCTTTTCTTCATCGATGATGTTTTCATACAATCTACACTCTGCATTCAATGCGGTGGTGGCCTCCACCCAGTGAATCGTACCCTTCACCTTACGTCCGTCCGGTGAATTTCCACCCTTGGATGCGGGATCATAGGTACAGTGAATCTCCGTGATATTTCCATCGGCATCTTTTTCAAATCCTGTACAAGTCACAAAGTAGGCATTCATCAGACGCACCTCATTACCCGGGAACATCCGGAAGTACTTTCTCGGTGGCTCCTCCATGAAATCTTCCTGCTCAATATACAGTTCACGTCCAAAGGTTACCTTACGTGTTCCAAGCTCCGGATGCTCCATATTATTGGGAACCTCCAGCTCCTCGGTCTGCCCTTTTGGATAATTGTCGATAATCAATTTTACCGGCTTTAAGATTGCCATCATACGGGATGCCTTCAGTTTCAGGTCTTCACGGATACAATACTCCAGCATCGCATAGTCCACAGAACTATGTGCCTTTGATACACCGCAAAGTTCCACAAACAACTTTATGGAATCCGGTGTGAAACCACGCCGTCTCAAAGCGGCGATGGATACCAGACGGGGATCATCCCAGCCGTCCACGATTCCTTCTTCGACCAATTTCTTGATATAACGCTTTCCTGTCACCACATTGGTCAGATAGAGCTTTGCAAACTCAATCTGGCGCGGCGGCATCTCATATCCGATTTCCCGTACCACCCAGTCATATAGCGGGCGATGATCCTCAAATTCCAACGTACAGATGGAATGGGTAATTCCCTCAATCGCATCTTCTATTGGATGTGCGAAATCATACATCGGATAGATACACCACTTGTCCCCGGTATTATGATGTGTCATGTGGGCAACGCGGTAGATTACCGGATCCCTCATATTAATATTAGGGGATGACATATCTATCTTTGCCCGAAGCACCTTGCTTCCATCAGGATACTCCCCATCTCTCATGCGTCGGAACATATCCAGGCTCTCTTCCACACTTCGGTTACGGTATGGGCTCTCTTTCCCGGGCTCTTTCAATGTTCCACGATATTCTCTGATCTCTTCGGCGCTCAAGTCACAGACAAAGGCCTTGCCCTCTTTAATCAGCTTTACAGCTGCCTCATACATCTGTTCAAAATAATCCGATGCGAAGTAAAGATGATCTCCCCAGTCCGCCCCAAGCCACTGGATATCTTCCTTAATAGAATCCACAAACTCTGTCTTCTCTTTGGTTGGGTTCGTATCATCAAAGCGCAGATTGAACTGCCCATGATATTGCTGAGCCAAACCATAATTTAAAAGAATAGATTTTGCATGTCCTATGTGAAGGTAGCCATTTGGCTCCGGTGGGAACCTCGTACACACATGATCATAAACTCCTTCTGACAGGTCCTTGTCAATGGCCTGTTCAATAAAATTCCTGGAAGTCACTTCTTTTTCCATCGAATCTCCTCCTAAACGCAATTATCTGTAGTGTATAGAATCATACCACAATTTTCGCTATTTTCAAAGGCTTTTTCCTAAAAACCGATTTCAAGCCACTAAAACTCCTCTGTAGACCTATGAAATAGTGGCAGGTAACCCAAATATGTTATATTTTCTTAATATTATGCTGTATTTTTATGGTGAACTATGGTAAACTATAAAGATGCGTCTTATGGAACCCAACAATCACCATAAGTAGTCATCCATTTGCCATCTTTTATGGTAGAATAACGATTTTATTTCAACACCTCTGACGCTATAGAGATAAAGCGCAGAGCTCATCTTTTAGAAAGAAAAGGTATAACATGAATTTTAGTGAACTAAATCTTCGTAATGAAATCCTCAAATCCATCTCCGAGATGGGGTATGAGGAAGCAACTGATATCCAGGCGGGATCCATACCGTCTATTCTGGAAGGTCAGGATGTGACCGGACGTTCCAGCACCGGAACCGGAAAAACTGCTGCCTTTGGTCTTCCACTGGTTCAGAAAACAGCTGAGAATGCGGACAGATCCAGCGTTTTAATTCTGGCTCCCACCCGTGAGCTGGCTCTCCAGATCACGGAAGAACTCCGTAAATATGCAAAGTATCTTCCCAGCATCAGCATAGCCTGCATCTATGGCGGCCAGCCAATGGACGGCCAGATCCGTGCACTGAAAAGAGCCCGTATCGTAGTTGGAACTCCAGGCCGTATTATGGACCACATGCGCAGGAAAACCTTGAAACTGGATCATCTGAAGACCATCGTGTTGGATGAAGCAGATGAGATGCTGAATATGGGATTTATTGATGATATCCGAACCATTCTTGAGAGTGCCCCAACCGAACGTCAAACTATCTTGTTCAGTGCTACCCTGTCCCCAGCAATTCAGAAAATCACAGAAGAATTCCAGACAGAAACTGTATTTGTGAAGGCGGATAAGGGCCAGAAAACAGCGGCTATGATCCACCAGAGCTTCTATTATGTATCCAGAGACCAAAAGGAAGATGCCCTTAAGCTTCTCCTCGAATATACACAGCCGAAAAAGAGTCTGATATTCTGTAATACAAAGCGTATGGTAGATGAACTGGCAGACTCCCTTCATGCCAGCGGATATAAGGCCATAGGAATCCACGGTGATTTGAAGCAGAATCAGAGAAATGCTGTAATGCGTGATTTTAAATCCGGCCGTTCTAAGATCTTAATTGCAACAGACGTGGCTGCCCGTGGAATTGATGTGGACAATGTGGAAGCAGTCTTCAATTACGACGTTCCCCAGGAACTGGAATACTATGTCCACAGAATCGGGCGAACCGGACGTGCCGGCAGAGAAGGTGCCAGCTATACATTGGTGTCTGGACGTATGCAGTTAAATCAGCTCCGTGAGATTGAACGTTACATCGATACTCCTATAGAAGAAAAAAAGATTCCATCCAAGGACTCCATCCTGAAAAGCCAATCTTCCAACTTCCAGGATACACTCATCGAAGCGGTTACATCCGGAGTGAATCCAGAGTGGACAACATTTGTGGAAACTATGGTTGAACAGGGATATTCCGCGGTTGATATCGCTGCAGTTCTCTGTGAAAAAGCACAGAAGAAGAACAAAAGACTGGCATCCATCCAAGACGTGGAAGGCCGTGTTTCTCCGAAAAATGGCTATAAGTCTGGAACTGGTAAAAGGGATAGGAATGGATCTGGCAAAAAGAATTACAGATCCGGGAAACCTTTTAAAAGCTCCAACAGCAGAGATTATAGTAAATCCGATAAATCCCGTCGTCAGGGTTCCGGATCCTACAGAGGTAAAAGTTCAGGATCTTCCAGAGGAAAAGGTGGATATGGTTCATCTTCTGGCAAAAGCTATAGTTCCTACAGGATTCAGACGAGACCTTCAGCCTTCGAACAATAAGCTGAACGCTTCTTTCAATTAATAAAAGGTTGGCGCCCAACGATTCATCGTTGGGCGCCAACCTTTTCTTCTGTTTATATTTATGATTCCAAAAGTCCCATGGCAATCTTTTCCGGAGTGATTGGAAGTTCTCTGAACTGCAATCCGGTGGCATGATAAATCGCCTGCGCGATGGCTGGAGACGGAGTGTTAATTACAATCTCACCGATGGATTTTGCACCATAAGGTCCCGACTCTTCATAGCTGTTCTCAAATTCCACACGAATATCTCCAATATCCTGTCTGGTAGGCAGTTTATACTGCATAAATGAATTATTCCGCATTTGGCCCAGATCATTGTACTGAATGTTTTCATGAAGAGCCATGCCGATTCCCTGTACCAGTCCACCTTCCACCTGTACCCTTGCAAGGTTAGGATTCACTGGTGTTCCGCAGTCTACCACTGCCACATAATCGATCAGTTCCACATTACCGGTTTCCTTATCGACCTCTACTTCTGCCATTCCCACCATAAACGGCGGCGGTGAGACAGGTGAAGAATGCATCTCAGTCACTTCCAACGCCAATGTATTACCACACATGGAGCTATTGGCAATATCCTTCAAAGACATGCCCGGATGCTCAGCTTCGTATTGGCCAATCCGCTCTTTCAGCTTTCTGCAGGCATTCACCACAGCCTGTCCCGTAACGTAGGTGGTGGAGGAAGCATAGGATCCACAGTCATAAGGTGAGGTATCCGTATCAACGCCGTGAACGGCTATATCATCAATAGGACAGTCTAGTTCTTCAGCCGCAATCTGAGCCAGGATCGTGTCACATCCTGTTCCCATATCGGTGGCTCCGATGGACAGCGTGTAGAACCCATCGTCATTCAGCTTGATTGTGGCACTTCCCACATCCAGTCCTGAAATTCCTGAGCCCTGCATACACATGGCAACGCCCACACCACGGACCTTTCCATCTCCCATGTCTTTGGCCGGATACTTCTGATTCCATCCCATCATCTCCTTGGCTCTGGCCATACAACGATCCAGGGCACAGCTGGTATTGGTCTCACCATAGTAGGCCGGCATCACCTGACCTTCTTTTACCATATTGATTTCTCTTATAGTAACCGGGTCCATATTGATTTTAGCAGCAAGTTCATTGACCGCGGATTCCACGGCAAATAATCCCTGGGTGGCTCCATAACCACGGTACGCTCCCGCTGACATATGATTGGTATATACCACATCATAACGGAAGCTAAAGGCCTCTGCCTTCCCGTACAATGGAATGGTTTTATGGCCGGATAATCCCACAGTGGTAGGGCCGTGCTCTCCAAATGCACCCGTGTTGGAGAGGGTATAAACATCAATCGCCTTGATGATACCGTCTTTATCCGATCCCAGACGCACCTTCACCTCCATCTCATGACGGGGAGAAGAAGCAATCTGTGATTCGTAGCGGCTGAAGATCATCTTCGCCGGTTTTCCGGTTTTCATGGTTACAATGGCCGGATATACCTCCGCCACCACGGTCTGCTTCGCCCCAAAACCACCTCCGATTCTGGGCTTGCACACCCGAATCTGTGACTTTGGTATATCCAGTGCCGTTGACAGGATTCTTCTTACATGAAATGGTATCTGAGTGGAGCTCACCACTTTCAACCGCCCATAGGCATCCAGCTCCGTATAGGTCCGAAAAGTCTCCATCATGGCCTGCTGACAGGCCTTGGTATGATAAGTGCCCTCAACCACATACTCACAGGAATCCAGCACAGCATCCACATCTCCATCTTTTTCCAGCCCGCTGGCACATAGATTTCTCTGATTATCTGCTCCCACCGGTGCCAGAGACTTCCAGTCCTCTTCCGGATGTATTAAGATTGGGTTGTCCTTTGCAGTATGGAAATCCAACAGCGGCTCCAGCACCTCATAATCCACTTTGATTCTCTTCAGCGCCTGATCCACACTCTTTTCGTCTTTTCCTGCCACGATCGCCACCGCGTCACCTACAAAGCGAATTCTCTGATCCAGAATCAGTCTGTCATAGGGACTTGGCTCAGGATAGCTCTGTCCCGCCATGGTAAACCGGGTCTGGGGCATATCTTTATAGGTGAGAACACAGGCAATTCCTGCTACTTTTAAAGCCTTTTCCGTATTGATTTTCCGTATCAAAGCATGGGCATGGGGACTGCGCAGCACTTTGACGATCAGACAATTGCTTCCAACGATGTCATCCATATAGACAGGCTGCCCTGTCACCAGAGACATGGCGTCTTTTTTCCGTACCGGACGATTGACATAGTTTAAATTTTCCAGATTCATCCGTTCCATCATGCCCCTCCCTTCTTATATTTCATATAGGCCTGAATACTCCGCATCTGTCCCACAAAACCAGAACAACGGCAGAGATTCCCAGCCAGATATTCTTTCACTTCTTCGTCATCAGGATCATCCAGCTCTTCCATCATTGCCAATATGTTCATGATAAATCCAGGATTGCAGAATCCACACTGATCGGCGCCCTGATCCGCCAGGAACTCACCGAACTCTCTCGCCTCATCCTGAAGACCTTCCAGCGTTACCACATGCATCCCTTCGGCTCTCGCCGCCAGGGTGGAACAGGAAAGAACAGGCTTACCTTCCAACAACACCGTGCAAAGACCGCAGTTTGCCGTCTCACATCCACGCTTTACGCTGGCACAGCCATGTTTTCTCACAAAATCCAGAAGTAAGGTATCCGGATCAATATGATCCCGGACCACTTCTCCGTTCAGCCACAACTTAATTAACATCAGTTCTTCCCTCCTTCCTTCAATATCTGCATACATGCGCGCTTCGTCAACACCTTTGCCAGATGACGGCGGTATTCCCCGGAGCCACGCATATTACTGGATGTCTTTACCTGGTTATAGACCTGAGCCGCCAACAATTCCGAAAGGCTTTCAGCCTCTTCTTCCGAAAGTTTCATCACATCATCCTCTGCCTGGATGACCATAGCTTTCTGGGGTCTGGCACCAATTACTACTCTTTTCTCATCATTTCGGAAGGAAACTGCGCAGGCCAATACCGGAAAGTCCGTCTTCGTATTCCTGCTGCTTACATAAGCCGTCTTCATCGCTGTCTTTTTAATGATGATATTTACGATGATATCCGTATCATAGGGCATCTCTGCATAGGTCTCCAAAGGCACGACTCCCCCTCTATACAATTCCACGTATGTATCCAAAGCCAGCAGCATCGTAAGCACGTCTGAAAAGCCAAACCGGCCATAGACACTGCCGCCTACGGTGGCTACATTCCTGAATTGTACTCCCACGATATGACGGAGACTTTCCTTAACTGCTCCATCGGTATATCGGTTTAACCCCTCGTGGGTCTCCAAAGCCCGCAGGCAGGTCATGGCTCCGATAACAAAGGAATCCTCTTCTTCGATGATAGCCGCCGACACCACATCCGTCAAATCTATGACATTCTGTACCGTGTTACTGCTCATCTTCATCCAAAGCATACCTCCCAGAATCCGGTTGGTCCGCTTCTGATTCAGCTCATAAGCCTGCTCAAGACTCTCCGCTCTTACGTACTTTCTTATGGTTATCAATTTTCTCTCCCTTTCCTAGGTAATCTATCTGATTGCAACTGCATACAAACTTCTAAAATTTTACACCAAACTTAATAATACAAAAATATTTTTGTAAATGCAACACAAAAATTAAACTAACGCAAAACAGGCCCAGCCAATTCTGGCCAAACCTGTCTCTTTTAGGGAAATTCTTTTAAGCACGTACAGGAACGATTTCCAGCCAGTACCCATTGGGATCCTGGATAAAATAGATCCCCATCTTCTCATTTTCAAAACAGATACATCCCATCTCTTTATGAAGGGCATGTGCTTTCTCAAAATCATCCACACGGAATGCCAGATGGAATTCACACTCACCCAGATCGTATGGCTTCTCCCGGTCACGGTTCCATGTCAATTCCAGTTCAAAATCCGTGGTATCATTGCCAAGGTATACGATGATAAAGGAGCCATCTTCGGCTGTATGTCTCCGTCTTTCGGTCAGACCAAGAGCCTTTTCATAGAATTCCATGGATTTTTCCAAATCAAAAACATTATAATTTTCATGAATCATCTTAAATTGCATATACTCATCTCCTTTTCCATATGTCAGCCATCACCCGACTGACTCCAAAGTTCTATCGTTGCTTCCTGTTATGGGATATTCCGCTCGTTAAGTTACTTAACAATATGTCTCTTCTTTCTATTATAAATGTTTCCTCATATTTTACAAGTGACATTATGTCTCATTTTTCGCAGAAAACACCAGATGCGGCATATCTATTCCATAATAATGCTTGATAAACTCCCCGCACAGATGCATTCCGTTACGCTTCGCCACCTGTTGGGAAGCAATATTGTTATCCCTTATGATGGAAAAGACCTCTTTTACACCTAACTTATGGAAGGCATAGTCTTTACATGCAACCGCAGCTTCCGTAGCATATCCCTGATGCCAGTAGGCCTTCTGAAGTAGATATCCTACCTCTACCACCTCTTTCCCATCAAAGTCCTGCATGGTGAGACCACATTGTCCTATCATCTCTCCGGTTTCTTTCAGGACCATGGCCCATAAGCCAAATCCATATCTACCATACCTGACAATCTGGTTATTGAGCCAATTATGGGCTTCTTCATCCGAGAATGCATGGGCATATGCATACATCACTTCCTCATCCTGAAGTATCTTACATAAGGAAGGGTAATCCTTCTGGGTCATCTCTCTAAGATACAGTCTGTCCGTCTGTAACACTATATTTTCTTCCATACTGTTCCCTTAACCTTTCCCCTGCGCTCACAGGAATTCATCCGCCCCTTAATAGCACAATCAATCTTTAGATCACATCCGACATCTCTGCTTCCAGCTGCCAGATCAGACGCTGTCTGGCAAGGCGGGACTGTGCCCGTT
>DVNN01000055.1 GCA_018714325.1 Candidatus Pelethocola excrementipullorum | reverse complement strand
CCGCCAGGGCATCTATCCCTGTACGTTCACAGAATTCTGCAGCATCGTCCGGGTTGGTGCAACGAATCTTGTGATCCGCGCTTCCATCCTCGCTGCCGCCAACGATTCCCAGCTCTGCTTCCACGGAAGCGCGCCACTCTCCCGCTATCTTTACCACATCCTGGGTCATGGAAATGTTCTCTTCAAAGGACTCCTGGGATGCATCCAGCATTACAGATGTAAATCCTAGTTCCAGAGCCTTTTCCACCGTATCAAATGTCAGCCCGTGGTCCAGATGTACCGCTATATCCACATTGGATTCTTTGGCGGCCTGCACCATCATCGGTCCCATCAGTTCCAGGGGAGAATGTTTCAACCTCACCTCTGCAATCTGCAGAATAATGGGGGTATTCATTTCTTCAGCCGCCTGAACGGCCCCCTTCACCATCTCCATATTTCCAACGCTAAATGCGCCACAGCCTATTCCCTTCTCTTCCGCCCTTTTTATCAATTCTTTCATCGTTACTAATGCCATCTTCTTACACCTCGGTTTCTAAAATAGTATTTTGTTTTGTTCTCTTGTTTCCCAGTTCTTTATCCAGGATTATGATGGTCACCAGCCCAAACAAAGCACAACCGGCGCCTATTCCAAATACCAACTCCATCCCCTTTCCAACACCCAATATTCCACTGGTTATGGCCGGAGCGCCCAGTGTGGCAATTACCACTCCAGACATCACGTATCCATAATTTTCACCGGAATGGGCAGTTCCGAAGATGGAGCTTGTGAAGGATGGGAAACTTCCCATAATTCCTCCGTAGCATCCATACATAAGGATAACCCCTATGGTTGTTATGTATGATTGGGAAAAGACCAGAGACGTCATGGTTAAAAATGAAACTATCATTACCATCTTAATACAAAGTGATCTGCCAATTCGATCCGCCAAAGTTGGGAGTATCAGCCTGGTTCCCGCATTCATAACCGAGCCCACCATCACCGCAGTAACTGCAATGGAAGGCGCAACCCCTCGTTCAAGCTGTAATGTCCGCGCATTGGGTGATACCAGAAAGTATGAAATAAGTCCACACATCATGGTTGCAACCAAGAGATAGAACTTTCTGGATTTAACCATCTCCTTAGCGGAATATTGATACTGTCCATGGATTGTTTTATCGTCCGGCTCCACCTCAGCACTTTGGACTTGCCGGCTGATCTCCGGCACCTTAACAAAGATACTGGAAAGTATCCATGCCACAGCCATTAAGACTCCAATTACCATAAGTGCAGTTTTGGGTCCATAGCCGACGAGAATCCTCTCGCTTAAGGGTGCCAGAAAAAATCCGCACAATCCATTGGCCGTCGATACCACCCCAGTGGCAAATCCCTTTTTATCGGGAAACCACTTTTGGGCAGTCGCTAAAATGACCGTATAGATCATTCCCTGTCCAAACCCTTGTAATACGCCAAAAGCCAGGTACATGGGAAGAGGATTGGAAGTCAGCAGAAATGCACTCCCAAAAACACCTGATGCCTGAATAAAACCACCTATGGATAAAACTTTGATAGGATTGGACTTATCCTGAATACGCCCTCCCACAATGTTGCCAATTACAAAAAATAAAAGTGTGAGGTAAAAACACATGGACGTCTGCCCGGCTGTCCATCCTGTGATATCCATAACGTACGGAGAATAGACGGACCAGATATGGGGATATCCGGTAAAGAATATGGCAAGGGCACCAAAAACCATCATGGAATATTTCTTTCGCTTATCTTGTATTCTCATCATCACTTCCTCATTTTATTGGTATATTTTTGTTATATATTTGTTATATTATTGTTAATTTATCATCTTTGAGGTTTTTTGTCAACTTATTTCAGGTTTTTTTCATATTTTATTACTTTGTACCAAGAGATACTCAATTCATACCATTTTTATTTACGATTACGGCAAAAACCCGGCTTAATCATAGTAATCCATCATGGATTCTTATGATTAAGCCGGGTTTTGTTTTCAATCATTATTATTCTGAATATTTTTCAGGTGTAGCACCATGCCATCCTATCATAGCATTTGGAAATTTCATAAGTTCTCCTCCTACCACTTCATAGTTCAGAGGTCCCTCGATTTCATGGAGATATCTAACGTTATCTGATAGTACCTCACCGCTTCTTTCCGGATTAAAATTATCTGCCTGAATTCCGGACGCCTCAATGGTAATGTTCAACTTTTTACCAGCTACATCATTCCCCCAATTAGGGATTAGCACTTGATCAAAGAGTACAATCTTTTGGTCTATGTTCGTTTCACCAACGACATATTGGTAATACCATACGTCTTCTTCCCCCTCTAGTGTAGATGCAACCCACCCTGTACGCCAGGTAATATTATTTTTTAAAGCTTCAAGCTCATCACCTGTTAGAGGCGTTGCTGTACCATTACCCTCGTCCCATTCATACGTTACTTTTGCTCGGATATAAGCATCTTTGGAACCTGCCTTTACAGTTATCGTTGGATCTTTTTCAATCAACTCATTTGGCACTATACCGATCGTACTGTCTTTCGAAAAGCTGGGCTCGGTTAACTCAATATCTATGTCACCCATTGTGATCACATTGGTTTTGGTGTCAGTGTCTGTGAAATATGCTAAAGTTGCTCCAATTCCAATAGCCGCTAACAATACTATAGTTCCAATTAAACCTGCTACTTTCTTACGCTTCATCTTATCTTCCTCCTCATTTTTCATAACTTTATATTTAACTTAAAATTATTTCCAAACCTCATTACATACTTGTTCCAACGCATTCTCATAATCTAATCCCTTTGCCTGGATTGCACAGGCCTCAACTTCGATAGAGGGAAGACCACCTTCTGGGGTTGTGCCATCCGCAGCCTCTAAGTACTTGACATTTTCAAATAATTCCTTTAGCTCAACGTCATTCTCTTGTTTCGGTATCACCTTATTTTCATTTGCATATTCGCCGATATAGATATAAATTCCATCCTCTCCATTTCCATCCGTTGGACTAACCCTTTCCCATTGCTCGTTATCATATCCAGTCACTACAAAATCGCCATCCCCATCCACATTGGTATCAACTGCCTCCAAAGCATCAATTCCACTTACTTTCATAAAAACATAGCAGTCAGAGGAATCCTTATGTACCTTTACAGTCGGATCTTTTGTCACTTTATCGGATGGTAATAATCCATCATATATATTTTCATTAAACTCACCATTTACTACTGTTTTTTCTTCTTCTCCGTACTTTGTCTCCAGCAAATCAATCTCTATGTCATTTCCTATCACAAAGATATTCTTCACCTTATCCGTGGTATCTGTTAGATAAGCCAATGTGGCTCCTACCCCTATCACTGCTACCAGTCCTATCGCCAAAGTCATCTTAATCATGTTATTTCTTCTACTCATGTTGTTCTCCTTTTATAAGTTTTAGTTAGGCATTTGTTAAATGCCAAAAACCTTTGATTTACTGGGTTTTCTTGCTACATTTATATAAATTTTCTCTCCGCAGATGGTAAAATAGAGGTAACCACAC
>DVNN01000054.1 GCA_018714325.1 Candidatus Pelethocola excrementipullorum | reverse complement strand
CCTGCCCTCCTCAGAAGATGAGCTGGAGTCCTATGAACAGATGTATCATTTCGTTCAGCCGGCCAGAGAAGAAAAGAATAAAGACGAGTAAATAAAAAAAGATAAGTAAAAAAGATGGATGTATGGCTTTTGGTAAGCAGCGCATTCATCTTTTTGTATTATAAGGATTTGGGTGTCGAAATACTGCCCTGCGGGAATTGTATGAATATTATTGCATTTGCAGGAGTCTTAGATATTCTGAGCTCCGAAACCGCAATAATATTCATGCAATTCCCGTGGGGCAGGGTTTTGACACCCGGATTCTTATAAGAGAATAAATATGTATATTATGCAACTTCAACTAATTGAGGGTGAAGGAATTGTGAATTTCATCCAAAGGATACAACTTGTAAAGATGAACGTACAAGTTGTATAATGAAATAGAAGCGTAAAGGAGGTTTTTATGGATACCAGCGGAAAAGCGAAGTATTTTACCCTGATGGAGCAATTGAAGGAAGATATTCTTTCCGGCAGGATTCAGGCAGGTGAAAAGCTCCCATCGGAAAATGAATTGGCAGCCAGCTTCAGTATCAGCCGCCATACGGTCCGGAAAGCATTGTCTATTCTGGAGAATGAAGGCTATATCACGGCCCGGCATGGAAAGGGAACCTTCTGTTCTGAGCGGATGATTCATCGAAATAATTCCCATAATATAGCGGTTGTGACCACTTACCTGTCGGATTACATATTTCCAAGGCTGATTCAGGGAATGGATCGTGTTCTGACGGCGAATGGATACAGTATTATCCTGAAGAACACCGGAAACTCCAGAACCATTGAAGCCAAGGTCCTCCAGGAGATGTTGAACAAGCCAATAGACGGTCTGATTATCGAACCCAGCAAAAGTCAGATTCTATGCAAACATCTGAATCTCTATGAGATGTTGGATCAGTATGGGATTCCCTATGTGTTCATACAGGGAAGTTATCCCCAGATGCTGGATAAGCCCAGAATTCTGATGGACGACTGTCAGGGGGGATATTTGCTGACCAAATATTTGATTGAGAATGGCCATAAGCATATTGTGGGCATATTCAAGGCCGATGACAGCCAGGGAGCACAACGTCACCTGGGGTATACAAAGGCATTGCAGGAAGCGGGGATTCTCTATGATCCCGAGATGGTGATCTGGTTCCATACCGAAGACCGGCGCATCAAGCCTGCTCTGATGTTAAATCAGATGTTGGACAAGGGCGTGAATATGGATGCCGTTGTCTGCTATAACGACCAGATTGCGACGTTGGCGATCAATGCCTTGAAAGAAAGAGGGTTATCCATACCTGAAGATATTTCTGTCACAGGTTATGATAATTCTATGATCGCAGAAGCCGGACAGATTGGACTGACAACCATCGCCCATCCACAGGAAAAGCTGGGGGAAATGGCCGCGGAACTCATACTAGAACAGATCCAGAAGGTCCCACTGGCCGACAGTAAGGTGGAACGGCTGATTCAGCCAGAATTGATTGTCAGACAATCCACCTGCCCAAAAACATAGACAACAATAATAAAATATAAAGGAGAGTAAGATTATGAAAGCAGCAAAGAATTACAAGTTTTGGTTTTGTACCGGTTCTCAGGATTTATATGGAGATGAGTGCCTGGCCAATGTGGCAAAACATTCTCAGGTTATGGTAGAGGCCCTGAATCAATCAGGCGTATTGCCTTATGAGGTGATTTGGAAACCAACCTTGATCACCAATGAACTCATCCGTAAAACATTCAACGAAGCCAATTCCGATGAGAGTTGCGCCGGTGTTATCACATGGATGCATACATTTTCACCGGCAAAATCCTGGATTTTAGGATTACAGGAGTATCGGAAACCACTGCTTCATCTGCACACACAGTATAATCGTGAGATTCCTTACGATACCATCGATATGGATTTCATGAATGAAAATCAGGCGGCTCACGGAGATAGAGAGTATGGGCATATCGTAACTCGTATGAACATTGAGCGTAAGGTGATCATGGGATTCTGGGAGGACAAAGATGTTCAGGAGCGTATTGCAGGATGGATGCGCACCGCTGTCGGAATCATGGAGAGCAGCCACATCCGTGTATGCCGTATTGCCGATAATATGAGAAATGTGGCAGTTACCGAAGGCGACAAGGTAGAGGCGCAGATTAAGTTTGGCTGGGAAGTTGATGCTTATCCGGTCAATGAGATCGCTGATTATGTGAAGGACGTAAAGCAGGGTGATATTGACACTCTGGTTGAAGAATATTACAGCAGATATGAGATCCTTTTAGAGGGTAGAGATCCTGAAGAGTTCAAAAAACATGTGGCAGTACAGGCCGGCATTGAGATTGGATTCGAAAAATTCCTGGAAGAGAAGAACTATCAGGCAATCGTAACTCATTTTGGAGAT
Organism: Candidatus Pelethocola excrementipullorum; assembly: GCA_018714325.1. GTDB lineage: Bacteria > Bacillota > Clostridia > Lachnospirales > Lachnospiraceae > Novisyntrophococcus > Novisyntrophococcus excrementipullorum. Next base: position 1,230 of record DVNN01000054.1, on the reverse strand, counting down.
TTGGGCTCCCTGCAACAGCTGCCAGGCCTTGCAATCCAGAGACTGATGGAAAAGGGATATGGCTTCGGCGGAGAGGGCGACTGGAAGACTGCAGCCATGGTTCGTCTGATGAAGATTATGACTCAGGGAGTCAAGGATGCAAAGGGAACCTCATTTATGGAAGATTACACCTATAATCTGGTACCTGGCAAAGAAGGCATTTTACAGTCTCATATGCTAGAGGTTTGCCCGACCATCGCAGATGGCCCTATCTCCATCAAGTGCCAGCCTTTAAGTATGGGTGACAGAGAAGACCCGGCACGTCTGGTATTTACATCGAAAGAAGGCCATGGTGTTGCCACTTCTTTGATTGATCTGGGCAACAGATTCCGTCTGATCATCAACGATGTGGATTGCAAAAAGGTGGAAAAACCTATGCCGAAACTTCCGGTAGCCACGAATTTCTGGACACCTGAACCAAATCTTCAGGTAGGTGCAGAGGCCTGGATCTATGCAGGAGGCGCACACCATACGGCATTTTCCTATGACCTGACCACAGAGCAGATGGTGGACTGGGCAGCGGCTATGGGAATTGAAAGCATTGTGATCGACAACGACACCACAATCCGTAACTTGCGTAACGAAATGAAATGGAACTCCGTATACTTCAGATAAATAGTTGCGAATTTTGATTCCATATCAAGGGAATGGGGAGGGGTAGAAAAATAGCAATTGCTGTTTATCTCCCGTCCCCATAAGCCTGTAATGTGATATAATATAGCAAAACATAGAAAAATAATGGAGGTATTACACATGGGTATTGATGTAACCACAGTAAAAGCGGCAATTGAGACCGGAAAAACCGCTCTTGGAATTGAACTGGGTTCCACCAGAATCAAAGCCGTTTTGATCGGGGAAGATAATGCGCCAATCGCATCCGGAGATTTTGCTTGGGAGAACAAGTATGAAAATGGTATCTGGACTTACAGTCTGGAGGATGTGTGGACCGGACTGCAGGAAAGTTACCGGAAGATGGCCGAGGACGTGAAATCTAAATATGGCGTGGGCCTGAAGAAGATTGGCGCCATTGGATTCAGTGCCATGATGCATGGATATATGGCATTTGACAAGGGAGGAGATCTGCTGGTTCCTTTCCGTACATGGAGAAACAATATCACAGGACAGGCTTCAGAAAAGCTGACCGAGGTTTTTCAGTACCAGATACCACAAAGATGGAGCATTGCACATCTG
>DVNN01000002.1 GCA_018714325.1 Candidatus Pelethocola excrementipullorum | reverse complement strand
CGGATATCTTGGTAAACCTGCCGTTCCAACGGGTTTTGGCCATCCCTTCTACAATCTGTTCGGTGGTCAGCTTCAGCCCATGGCGTACTAGCATCTGTAATGCTTCATAGGCCGTGACAGCATTCTCTATCTGGGCCACTCCCGCCAGATGTATGGTAATCTCCTGCCCATGATAGCTGAAAACCTGCTCTTCCAGAGTGTTCTTTTTAATCTCTGTCAAAGTCAAGTCAACTTCTTTTAGCTCCACGCCCAGACCGCTGCAATAAGACTCCAAAGTGGTTCGGGATTCCGGCTTCTGGGGTGCCGAGACCACAGGCACACCGGGACCGATGATTCCTGCCTTCTGAAGTGTGATCTTTTCCAGGGTGTCTCCCAGATATTCCATATGATCTAAACTGATGGATGTCAGGACAGCCAGCTTTTTATTCTCCATGGGAATGACATTGGTGGCATCGGTAAGGCCTCCCAGCCCACATTCCAATACCACATAATCACAGCCCTGTTCCTTAAAATAGAGAAAACACAGGACGGTTTCCAACTCAAAGGGGGAAGGTTTTACCAGGCCTGATGCTTCCATTCGATTCACTCCAGCCTTCAGCTCTTCCACCAGCCTTGTATAATCCTCCCGACTGATGGGACAGCCATTCACCTGTATCCGTTCCCTATAGGAATAGATCGTAGGCGAGATGTATCTTCCAATCCGATAGCCGGCTCCGGTCAAAACCGTTGAAATATGGGAAAGAACAGACCCTTTTCCATTGGTTCCCGCGATGTGTATAAACGACAGGCTTTTTTCCGGATGTCCTGTCTCAAACAAAAGCGTCCGTATGTCATCCAACCCCAACGCCCCTCCATACCGTGGACGTTGGTCAATATAAGCTCTGGCTTCTTCGTAATTCATTCTTCGACATCCTCAAATTTCTTTTGTATTTTAATATTCATATTTTCATAATTATAGCAAAGTTTTAGCCATGTGACCAGTTCCCATTCCAATTTATAAAAAATGCTGCATCCGGGGAGGGAAATTCCTCATCTGGATGCAGCAAATCAGACATTATTTATTTCTGTTACCTCTGTATTTTTCTTCGCAGTATTTGCAACGATAAACCTCTTTTTCAGGATCTGCCAGTATAAATACCTGATCCAGCTCCTGTTCGATGGAAGTGATGCAACGGGGGTTTTTACACTTAATGACATTGACCACCTGTTTTGGCAGAAGAAGTACTCTCTTCTGTGTAATTTTACAGTCCTCAATGACATTGACGGTAATATTGTGGTCGATGAAACCCAGAATATCCAAATCCAGCATATCCACTGGGCATTCCACCTTAATGATGTCCTTCTTGCCCAGCTTATTGCTTCGGGCATTCTTGATGATTGCCACGGTACAATCCAGCTTGTCCAACTGCAGATCATGGTAAATGGTCATGGCCTTGCCGGCTTTAATATGATCCAATACAAAACCTTCTCTTATCTGTCCTACATTTAACATATCTCCACCTCCAGTAATGTGAGAATCAGAGCCATACGGGCGTAAACGCCATACTGCACTTGTTTGAAATAAGCAGCTCTTGGGTCACTGTCAACCTCTACTGAGATTTCATTAACACGAGGGAGCGGATGCAGGACATACATATCGTCCTTGGCCAGCTCCATCTTCGCCTTATCTAAGATGTAGAAGTCCTTCATGCGTACATAATCTTCTTCATTGAAGAAGCGTTCCTTCTGGACACGGGTCATGTAGAGAATATCCAACTCAGGAATTGCATCTTCCAGACGGATAACTTCTTCGAATTCCACGTTGTTTGCCCTCAGAACATCTTCGCGGATGTAATCCGGAATCTGCAGTTCTTCCGGGGAAATAAGTACAAATTTCACATTGGTATAACGCACCAGCGCACTGATCAGAGAGTGTACCGTACGTCCGAATTTTAGGTCGCCGCAGAGCCCGATGGTAAGGCCGTCCAGCTTTTTCTTCAAGGAACGGATGGTCAGGAGGTCTGTAAGTGTTTGTGTGGGATGCTGATGCCCGCCGTCTCCTGCATTTATCACAGGTATGGAGGACACGGATGCTGCCACCATAGGTGCTCCTTCTTTCGGATGCCGCATGGCAGCGATATCAGCAAAGCAGCTGATGACGCGGATTGTGTCGGATACACTTTCTCCTTTTGAAGCTGAGCTGGAATCTGCCGATGCAAATCCAATAACGGAACCTCCCATATTAATCATCGCGGATTCAAAACTAAGTCTGGTTCTGGTGCTGGCCTCATAGAATAACGTTGCAATCGTTTTCCCATCACATGCATGTGCATATTTTTTGGGGTTATGTTCAATATCACTGGCAAGGTTCATCAACTGGTCCAGTTCTTCCACGGAAAAGTCCAAAGGGCTCATCAAATGTCGCATAAATTACCTCCTCGAATTCTTTCTATTTTTACTCTGTGTAACATAATATAACAGAATGAGCGGGATTTCAAGTAAAAAAAATTATAAATGAGGTTCTTGAAAAATTCTTGAGAATAAACCACCTTTTTGCAGACAAAAACTTGATGAAGTGGTGCTATTTTATATTGCATTCACAATATCATCATGCTATTCTTAATTTAAGTAAACAGCGGATACATCCATGTATTAACGCTTAAAGTCTTATGGAAGGGCGTCGAGTATGAAAAATATTACTTTAGGTCTCATTTGCTTGACTTTTAGTTTATTTTTATTCTTTCTCTCACCTAAATCTCCTGGTAATGTCTTAGGATATAAATCACCCCAGCTAAATACCCATAGAAGAATCTGGCAATGGTCCAATAAATGTTTCGGACTGCTGGCACTTATTGGCTCATGCTTCTATCTGATTCTTTCTTTATTTTTGATGGGTAAAGGTACTCCCCTTTTTAAGAGGCTTAACAAATATGCATTGATCTATGTTATTATCTCATTTGTAGTCACAGAGCTTTATGTATTTCTTCGTAAAAAAATGTACAAATGAGAACTGCATAATGGAAGATACATAAAACGGAGGCATCGTCATAGCTGAATCCAGTTATACCGCGATGCCTCCGTTTTCTTATTAAATTGATCTATTCTAATTCATTACATGCATTTACTCCATCCACAATTCTTGCAGATGGTACAGCCGCCTTCAAAGAGAAGGGATTCACCGCATTCCGGGCAGGTAAGCTTTTTATTCACATTTTTAACTGCCTTTGGCTTTGGTGCCTTCGGAGCCACATGTTTGGGCTTAGAGTCCTCTTTGTCTGTATTCAGTTCCTCCTGAACCTCATTGTACATATCAAGAAGAGCATTGCCTACAGCCATCGGGCAACAACTGCCCCTGCTGGTATCTTTCCTGGTCGCACGACGAACAGTATAGGACGGACAGGAACCTGTGGAGTTCAGTTGGTCTATGATGGTATAAATATCGATGCCGCCTCTGGCACTTATGGATATCATACGAGAGAGTCCAATCATAAAGTTGTTACATCCGCCTGTGGAGCCCTTGCTCAGATAGGTTTCCAGCAACGCGCCCGTATACGGGTCAAACAAAGCGATACAGTGGAGGCTTCCGCATCCGGTGATCAGCTTTCTCTTCTTTCCGATGACATCATCGTTGATCTCGATGATCTCACCGCGGTTTAGGCCATCTCCTGCAACGGCACCCTTGATTTCTTTTTCTTCCTCCGTCGTGAGGATTCCCAATCGTTTACAGCCATCACGGAAGATCGTAATTCCCTTCAGGCCTTTTTCGTAGGCATACATATAAAGGCTTTCGGTCTCTTCTACCGTGAATTCATTGGGTACATTGACCGTGGAACTGATGGAAGCATCGATATGCTCCTGCCAGATGGACTGCATCTCAATTCTCTGACGATAGTCCATGGTCATGGCAGTCACAAAATAATCAGGAAGCAGGCTGTCATCGGTGATTTTGTGATCCTTCATATATTGTTCCACAATTTTGGTGTAAACCTTATAGTAAACATCCTTCCCATGGAGGGACTCTGTCTTACGCTCGTAGTAGTTGGCGAATATAGGCTCAATTCCTCCCGAGATTCCCAGCATGGTGGACAGTGTGCCTGTAGGCGCGATTGTCAACAGCTGAGAGTTACGCAGACCGTGTTTCTTTACCAGTTCCTTTGTGGCTTTAGATGTATTATGAAGGAAGAACGGTGTGCTCATCACGTCTTCAATCGAACATTTTGGATAGGCTTTCGCATCCCTTGCCATAATGGCAGACTGAGCAATCGCCATATCGGCCATGGCAAATCCAATCTTGTCACAGAGTTTCACAGACTCCTCTTCCCCGTAGGTAATGCCCAGTTTAACCAGCATATCGGCAAGTCCCATGATTCCCAGGCCAATCTGACGCCACTGGCGAACGCTTTCCTGCTGTTCCTCGAGGGGATGCAGTTCCAGTCCCTCATCCAACACTTCATTCAATGCAACTACACTGGCCTTCACACACTTCTTAAAACCATCGAAATCAAAGGATGCGTGATCTGTAAATGGATCCTGTACGAATTCTGCCAGGTTGATGCTTCCCAACAGACAGCTTCCTCCTGCCGGAAGTGGCTCTTCCGCACAAGGATTGACTCCTGCATAGGAGAATTCTTCGGTACTGCTAAGCAGGTTCCAATTCTTCACCCGATCCCAGAACAGGGCACCTGGTTCCGCATAATCCCAGTTGGTCTCCGCTATGTGATGAAACAGATCTCTGGCGTTGACAAATTTCTCAATGGTCTCTCCGGTGGCTTCCCTGGTGTAATGAAGACGGAAATCTTCATTCTTCTTTACAGCGTTCATGAAGTCTTCGGAAATACGCACTGAAATATTCGCTTTTGTGACCTTATTCAAATCTGTTTTGATATCTATAAAATCTTCCACATCGGGATGTGAACAGTCCAAAGATATCATCAGCGCCCCTCTTCTTCCATTCTGTCCGATCAGATCGGTCACCAAGGAGTACAGGTCCATAAAGGAAACGGCTCCTGTGGTTTCTTTGGCCGCATTGTTAATCTTTGCTCCCTTCGGGGAAAGGCCGGAGATATCGATTCCACATCCACCTCCATAACTATAGGTCCTGGCCAACTTTTTGGCACACTCAAAGATGCTCTCTATCTCATCTTTTGGAGGTTCGATCACATAACAGTTTGAAAGTGTGATTTTCCTGCCTTTATATTCCAAACCACGGTTGGACAAAATCCTTCCGCCAAATAAAAACTTCTTCTCTTTGATATAACCAGCAATCTCCTCATTGCCCCCGCTGATTCTGGCGATCCACTGATCAAATTTTTCTCCGTCATAACGATATTTGTTGGTCCAAATGTCAATTCCCAACTGATTTTCTTTTCCTAACCAGTCCCCTGCTTCCATGTGTGTTTTTCCTTTCTATTGTTATGTACATTCTCATCGATATATATGGATGATTCTTTCCGGTAATGTTCTTAGTCACTGCACTGTATTTCCATCTATATCTCTATATTTCGTAAGCGTTATTCATAATAGCACAATATGTTGTGTTTTGCAATATGGCAGAATCACGTTTTATCTTATATTGACTTCCCCATTCTATAGAAAACAGGTACATATAAGACCAATGCCAACAACATTGCTGCACCACAAATCAGAATTAAAACATTCACCAAAAGTGCAGGTAATTGGGGGAAAAGTATTAATACAAACATGACAACATATAAAATAGCCGTGCAGACCTTCCCAAACCACATAGCGCCGTCTAATCTCTTTCCTTTTCTCAGAAATACTATGCCCATCACCAACATAAACCCTTCTTTAATTACAAATAAAACCACCAGGGCAATCATCAAAGGATACCTTGTGGAAAGTGCCAGTACCAATGCCCCCTGGGTCAGCTTATCCGCTATAGGATCCAAAGCCTTTCCAAATTCTGTTACCTGATTAAACTTCCTGGCCACATAACCATCCAAAAAATCGGTGATTCCGGAGATGACAATTACAAAGGCCGCCAGATAATAATCCCTGTTGCTCTTCGCGGTGCAATACAGATAAAGGAACACCGGAATCAAAAGCAGACGGAAATATCCCATCAGATTAGGTATTGTCAATAATTCTTTCTTTGTAATCTTCATCTTAGCCATTCCTCTCCTATCCTAAACTTCACTTATTAACAGTTTACTTCCTGCATTCTACAAAGTCAACAATCCCCATCGATTCCTTCACAACTAACCGGCATAAAAATCCCCACCGCCTTACCATCCCATAAATTGCTGGATGCGGCGCCAGGGATTATCTGCTCTATTGATTGACAATATATTTCTTCAGGGATTCAAGAATCGCTGGATCTTCTGTATTTGCCTCCAATTTCAGGACCTTTCCCACGCCTAGCCCCAGCACGCCCAGAATTGACTTGGCATCAATGTCAAAATGACCAGAAGACAGATTAATATCATACTGGTAATCCGATATCTTCATCA
>DVNN01000053.1 GCA_018714325.1 Candidatus Pelethocola excrementipullorum | reverse complement strand
GGTTCAGGTAAAGAAGGAACAATTCCTGATTAACCATAGACGCCTGAAGTTAAAAGTGTCAGCCCAGGAGCTGTATCCAGAAGATTATGATTTTTCCATTCTCTTTGATACGGTTGAAAATAGGAAAAAGCGGCATAGGATGGGAAAAGGATATCAGGAAGGAATGGTAATAGAGATGGAGGAGAAGGTGGAAAAATGGGAATAAGAATTGTATAAGAAATCCCCAGGAAGAATATGTGACCGGACAATTCTTCCTGGGGGATCAATACATACGTCGGCGATTTCATCCTGATTCATCAGAGTAGTGAAATCAGCCTTTATCCTTGGTTATAAAATAATAAGGCAATACTAACAACACGATTGCGCCCAAGATATTCCCCACGGACACGGTAAGAATATTATAGAAGTAGCCGCCTAAAGAAACACCAGCTTCAAAAGGTTTGAATAAGGAAACTGTGAGCAGCGACATGTTAGCGATACTATGTTCAAAGCCAGAGGTAATAAAGGCAAACAGGCACCAGAAGATCATGATCAGCTTACCGGATTCGCTCTTAAGCTTGATTCCGCACCATACGGCAAGGCAGACAAGTGTGTTGCATAGAATACCTCTAACAAATAATTCGTTGAATCCTGCGTTCATCTTACCGGCACTTCCATTGGCCATAAATTCTCCAACAGGCCCATCTGCAAGTCCTGTTCCTACAAAGAGAATGGCCAATAAGGCAGAACCCAACCAGTTACCTATGTAGCTTACTGCTAAAACTTTTCCCGCCTGGGCGCCTGTAACGTCTTTACGCAATAGTGCTGAAACCATAACGAATACATTACCTGTAAAGAGTTCCGCCCCCGCCATGATTACCAGGCTGAGCGCAATGCCGAAAGATGCTCCCATAATAAGCTTCGTATGGCCTGCACCTGCAAGCTGTCCCCCGATGGTAAAAATAAGCAGGATTCCAAAACCAACATAGATGCCAGCTAAGAGAGCAGCCATAAAATACCCGATAAAATTGGTTTCCAATAACTTTACTTTGCTCTTTGCAGCATTTCCGACCAAACCCATTTCGTCTTTAAACATGCTGTTACCCTCCTCGTTATTTTTTTAACTATATAATAGGGAAAGTATAGCATGGCATAAAAAAACTTACCGTGAGAATTCTCACGGTAAGTTAATATAGTTTAATAATTTACTTGGATCCACAATTATGATTTTTTTGTCTTTTAGAAGAATCAATCCTTCTTCGGTTAAAATTTTAATCTGTCTTGATACGGTTTCTCTTTTAGAGCCAATTAATTCTGCCACTTGCGTAATCGACAGTGGAATCTCTATCTCTATGCCATGCTCAGTATGTTTTCCGAAATCACGGGCAAGCTTCCAAAGGCGGGCTGCGATTTTCTTATCCCCCCGCATCGAATTCACGGCATTACTCACCTGATGATAGAGGCGGCGGATACGTAGTGACATGAAGCTAAAAACTGACTGGGTTAACAAAAAGTCCTTCTCACATGCCTGTAAAAAGATTTGACGATCCACATAAAGCACCTGCGAATCCGTCAAAAATTCACAGTTCACAGAAGCGGTTTTTCCATCTAAAACTACTTCATTTAATAAATCGCCTTCCTTATGCAGAAAGATCGTTCGCTTTTCGTTATTACTGCACATCTTATAAAGGGAGGCCGCCCCCTTAAGTAAAAAATAAACCTGGGTAACCGTTTGCTTGTCAAGGAAAAGGTGTTCTCCCTTGCCATAGTTCTTTATGGCCATATGAGACTGCAGCAGATCTAAAGACTTTTCGGATGCATTTTGCAGAATTGGAAACTGCATCCTTAAATTTTCTTTTTTCAAACTGGGTTTTCTCCATATCCATTAGTAATACTTTGTGTTTATTTTAACATACTCCAGATTCTATTATAAACGTATCACAAGTGTTTTGCAAGGGACTTAAGGAGAGAATTACTACTCATAATTGCAAGAAACAAAACTACAGTGAAATAAATTAGTAAACAGCAAAATAATAAGTACATAAAACCTAAAAGGGAAAAATTACGCCATTCTTACAATGAATTGGCGCAGAAAACATTTGGCATCGGAGTTGTTGATTCATGGAGTGTTTTTAGATGGACCGGTAAATTTAGAGGCGGTTTATCAAGCCTTTGGAAGTGGTGTTACGTTAGGATTTATGCCGAAATCTATAGAAGGTTTTTCCGTTGAACAATATCATGGTGAAGATACCTTATTTGTTAAATGCAAAATTTTTGTGTTGACATTGTAATAATTGTTATGATAACATAGGTGGCAGTTAGCGGTTGCTAACCCAAGCGTCTCAAATGGGAGCATGAATTTAAAGCATTTATAAATTTAGGGGAAGGAGGAGATTGATATAAAATCCAGAAAATTTACATTTGCTATAGCAGCAGCAGTTGTGGTGATGTCCTTTGTTTCACTGTTTATAGGTGTCATCGATCTACAGTTCAAAGAGATCCTACAGGGAAATATAGAGCAGATAGAATTAGTGCTCATCTCCCGTCTCCCCAGACTGTTAGCAATCCTCTGCACAGGAATGGGAATGAGTGTAGCAGGTTTGATTATGCAACAGCTGTGTATGAATAAGTTTGTTTCACCTTCCACAGGTGCAACCATATCGTCGGCTCAGTTTGGAATCTTATTAGCCATGATATTATTCCCGAATTCAAATTTGGTGGATAAAACCATATTTGCCTTCATAGCGGCCATACTTGGCACGTGGGTATTCGTTTATTTCATCCAAAAGGTCAAGTTCAAAGATATCATCATGGTTCCTCTTGTGGGAATTATGTTTGGAAATATCATAGGCGGGATCACCGATTACATATCCTACAAATATGACATGGTTCAGGCACTTTCTTCCTGGCTGGTTGGGGATTTTTCCTTGATTCTAAGGGGGAGATATGAGATTGTATTCCTTGCGGTACCATTGATTATACTGGCGTTTCTTTTTGCTAATCATTTTAATGTGGTAGGTATGGGAGAGGATTTTTCCAAGAATCTGGGCATTAATCACAATGCCGTACTTCTAATGGGACTTTCCATCTCTGCTTTGATTACGGCCAGCGTGGTTGTGACCGTAGGAAGTATCCCTTACATAGGCCTGATTGTTCCCAATGTGGTGGCCATGTTCAAGGGGGATAGAATCCGGGGAAGTCTGCTGGATATCGCGCTTTCCGGAGCCTTATTTGTTCTGGTTTGTGATATTTTAGGCAGAGTTATCAACGCACCTTATGAAATTCCCATCAACCTGACCGTTGGTATATTGGGCAGTTTGATTTTCTTGGGATTGATGTACAAGCGGTTGAATCCCGGATCCAAGAGACGTGCACGGGTTAGGGCGACTGGAACCGGATGTTCCACGCCTCCGGTGTTAAGTGAAGGAGGAGAATGATTATGATAAAAAGTAAAAGTTTGAATCCAAAGAAAATACTGATTTTAGCAGGTTTGGCTGTGATAGCAGCAATTTTATATCAGTTTTTATTTGTGAATATGAAGTTTTTTGACTATGCGATGAAGATTCGGACACCAAAGCTGATTGTTATGATGCTCACCGCATTCTGTATCGGAAGCGCCTCTATAGTATTCCAGTCACTGATCAACAATACCATCGTGACTCCATGTCTGTTGGGGATGAATTCCTTATATATCCTGGTACATACTGTGGTGGTTTTCGTGCTTGGATCCACCAGCGTTCTAGTTACTACCAAGCTGTTTTCTTTTTCCTTAGATCTGGCAATCATGGCTGTGGCTGCGGTGGCGATCTATGGTGTATTGTTTAAGAAGACCAAAGGAAATGTACTCTATATCCTGTTGGCGGGTTCGGTGATGGCCACATTTTTCAGCAGCATAACAAGCACGCTGCAAAGAATTATGGATCCCAACGAATATGATACGCTGCAAAATGCTTTGATAGCCAGTTTCCATAAAGTGAATTCGGAAATTATCATTTTTGCAGTTATCGGAATCCTGGCAGTCATAGTCTTTCTACGGAAAGATCTGGCTCTTCTGGATGTGATAACACTTGGAAAAGACCAGGCGGTCAATCTTGGAGTGGACTATGATCGTACCGTCAGGCGATTGCTGATTGGAGTCACACTTTATATTGCTATTGCGACCGCTTTGGTAGGGCCTATTTCTTTCCTGGGGTTAGTTGTAGCTAATTTATCCCGCCAATTGATGAAGTCATACAAGCATACTTATTTGATTGCGGCATCTACCTTGATTGGGACGGTGATGCTGTTGGGTGGGCAGGCATTGATCGAGCGTTTGTTCCACTTCAGCACAAATATCAGTGTCTTCATCAACGTGGGAGGAGGAATCTATTTCCTTTATCTGATATTAAGGAGCAGGAGGTAATGCATGAAGATTAATAGTTTAACCAAAAGCTACAGTGGCGTCCCAGTTGTGGATGGGGTTTCCTTTCAGATACCAAAAGGAAAGGTAATCTCTTTCATCGGTCCCAATGGTGCCGGTAAGTCAACGGTCATGAATATGATTTCCCGGCTGATTGAAAGGGATGAAGGTGAGATCCAATTCGAGGGAAAGGATTTGACCAAATGGAAGAGCAAAGAATTATCCAAGCGGCTGGCAATTCTGACTCAGAGCAATAATATCAGCATGAAGCTCACTGTCCGGGAGTTAGTGACCTTCGGTCGTTTCCCATATAGCGGAAGCCGGATTACGGCTGAAGATAAGCAGATTATTGATGAGGCTATCAGTTATATGGAACTCGGGGATATGGAAGATAAGTTCATCGACGAATTGTCCGGCGGACAGCGCCAGAGAGCTTACATTGCTATGGTAATTGCCCAGGATACGGAATACATCCTATTGGATGAGCCCACCAACAACCTGGACATCTATCACGCAACCCGGATGATGAAAATCGTGCGAAGACTTTGTGACGAATTGGGTAAGACGGTGATTCTGGTGTTGCATGATATTAATTATGCCGCCTTCTATTCCGATTATATCTGTGCTTTCCGGGACGGAAAAATCGCCAAATTCGGGACGGTGGAAGAGGTTATGACGGAGGAGACTTTGTCGGAAATCTACCGGGTGGACTTCAAGATACAGATGGTCGATGGAAG
>DVNN01000052.1 GCA_018714325.1 Candidatus Pelethocola excrementipullorum | reverse complement strand
CCCTACGGCTGAACTACCCATAATCAAATATCTATTTTGAGCTATCAATCCATTAAACAGTATAAATAAAATAAGTAAAAATACGTTTATTACAATAGCTATACTGAGTTTCTGATTGCTTTTTACAACATTCGTGCTTTCTTCCAAATGTTCTATCATTTTTTTATCTCCTTTCAATAAGTCATCAAGACTTATGGAATACAATTCACTTAACTTAATAACGCTAATAATATCCGGATAAGATTTTTCGGTTTCCCAATTTGAAATTGTTTGTCGGGACACGTTAATTTTTTCTGCAATTTTTTCCTGTGTAAATCCAGAACTGATACGAGCGTCCTTTAGTTTCTTGCCTATTTCCATATTATGCTTTCTCCCTTCCATGTCATCTTGTCATAATAGACGTAAAAAGTCTATCGAACATATTTGATACAGGCAAAAACTCCTGTCAAAATTCTTTTACATGTACTTGTATAGTGCTTTTCGTAGCTCATTATACCGTTATTCAAAACGATCCACAATAATAAATTGGACGCTATCTAATGCAAATGAGCCTTGTATGTGTTATCATTGGAACAAGTCATATTAAGGCAAATCCAACATATGTTTATACTTGGAAACTGCTCCCAAGGGACAGCGTTCCAAAAGGCTAGCGTGTTAACTATGAATGATTTCAGATTTACATCGATTAAATAGAAAAGGGTAAAAACTTATGCGAATTTTAGTAGATGCCGATGCCTGTCCGGTAGTCAGACTGATAGAGCAAGTCGGCAGGAAAGAACAAATAGAGGTAATACTTTTGTGTGATACGAACCATGTTCTGAGCTCCGATTACAGTGAAATCAAAATCATCGGCGCAGGTACTGACGCCGTGGATTTTGCTTTAATTAGCTACTGCTCACGGGGAGATATTGTGGTAACACAGGATTATGGCGTGGCAGCCATGGCACTTGGGAAAGGGGCTTATGCCATCCATCAGTCTGGAAAATGGTACACCAATCAGAATATCGACCAGATGCTTATGGAACGCCATATGGCAAAAGCAGCAAGGCGCGCATCCAAAAAGAATCACCTAAAAGGCCCCAAAAAGCGGACCTCTAAAGATGATGAGCAATTTGAAGCATCTTTTGATAAATTAATTCAAAAAGCAAAAATGATAGACATGCCGGACAATTGAATGGTGGAGGACAAACTGAAGTCTATGTATTAGGGCCGCCCCTATCTCTTCAGGTTTCAATACATGATCTGTAGCTAATTTATTCTTTTCTATTATCTAAAGAATAATTAATCGCATTAATTTCTTTTTTCTCCATCAAATAAAATATTGTCCAACAGATAAAAAAGAAGAAAAGAAATATCATAACAGCACTTATAACCACTGATAATCTAAAAGGAAACCACCGGTTAAATGCAGCTACTGCCAAAAACACTCCTAAGCCTGCCATTAGTTGAATCATGGTCTTTACTAATAAGTTTAATTTCTCAACTTCATATATTGAAGAAGCCAACCCTATAATCACACTCATTACTAATATACTAAGTATACTTTTGCGAACCTCAGCATCTGCAAATACTACTCCCAAAGCCAGGTAGATGGTGTTTCCAATTCCAACTGCAACTAAAATATTTCGTACTATTTTTTTCAATTTATACCCCTCCTATATATTTAGTTTTTTCTTTAGATTGACTAGATATGTTCTTGTAACATTTACTTTTCTCCCACATTTCAATATTGCTAACATGGTTCCCGAAAAATATGTCTCCAATTTCACCAAAGCATTCATATTAATTACACTTGATTTAGAAACTTGAATAAAATCACTCATATTTAATTTTTCCATAAGCCTATAGAGTCTATTTATTGTTACAATTTCATCAGATGCTGTGACGATTGTAACCTCCCCTCCATTTACTTCTAGTAACTCAATATCCTCTTGTGCAATAATATGGATACTATCATCATGTTTTATCGATAAAACGTTTTGATTGTTTTCAAAGTTTTCTATATACTCCATAAGATTCATCGTCTTTTTAGAGTAATTGCTATCTATAATATTTACATGAATCTCTTCAACACTTTTATCTAGCTCGAATGCTACTTTCATATCTTATGTCCCCTCCGTCATATTTTCTTTATTTTATCATGTTTATCTCAGCATGTGACTAAATTTACATAACTTGCGCAAATCTCAAGATAAGATGCTTTTTTAATGCAATCTCTGTCATTTACTTATATGGTTTTTGCACTTATTTCCCATGTAAAAAGGCCACTGTATACTTTTCCAATATACAATGACCCTGTCTCTTTTGATTATCTACATCTTACACCTGAAGATTTCAATCTATAAATCATGCTTTTTCACAAACCCAAATCCCAGAGGATAGGGACCTGTATGGGTGCCCACAGTGGAGCCAATCTGCCATATCGGCACATCTTCCTTAAGCTCAAAAGTCGCCTTCATCTGCAAAGCAAGCTCATCAGCCTCCACAGAATCCACCCCTTTTCCAACGCCAAAGCTGTAAGTATTGGGATCCTCACCGGCTTTTTTAAAGTAATCTGCTGCATTAACCAAAAGCTTCTTTAGAGCCTTCTTTTTATTTCTGGCAATACCGCTTGAAAAAATCTCCCCATCGATCATGACGATCAATGGCTTTATTCCCAGTGCGGATGCTGCGTAATATGCCACATTACCAATCCGGCCACCCCTTTTCAGATATTCCAGATTTCCTACAGTAAAGAAAATTCTTCCTGTGGGTAAGATACGATTTATTTCCGTTAATGCCTGATCAAAGCTAAGGCCTGCATCCCGCATCCTAACTGCTTCCAGCACTAAAAGCCCCTGCTCAACCGTACACATCCTGCTTTCAATCACTTCTATTCTGGCCTCCGGATAAGTCTCCAGCAAAGTATTTTTAGCAGTCCTTGCCGCCTGATGGGAACCACTGAGCTTTCCAGAAAGACAGATACAGATAATCCCCTTTCCTTCTGCAACAGTCGGTGTAAATGCGTCCAAATAATCCTGGACATTAGGAGTCGAAGTTTTGGGGAAGGCTCCCTCATCAATCATCTTATTATAATAATCAATAGTGTTGATATCTAGTTTTTCCTTCATATAATTCTCATCGTCAAAAGAAACATAGAAATAGACCTGATGAATGCCATGCTCTTTAATTAACTTCTCTGGTATGTCACAGGCACTGTCCGTATAAATCTCATATAGCATAAAAACCAACTCCTCCTAATATTAAATTCACAAATTTTTCAATTGTTTTGCACAAATATTGAATTTTAAAGTTTGAATTATACTTTAAAATAATCCTCTCCTATTTCAATTGTACCAAATCGCTGTCGCGATGGCTACCATCACTTTGGCAAAACCACAGAACCACAAGCAAATGCAGGGAATTGTGGTATTGCTTAAGTTCAGGCTGATAGTCCAGACAAAATCAG
Source organism: Candidatus Pelethocola excrementipullorum (assembly GCA_018714325.1). GTDB lineage: Bacteria > Bacillota > Clostridia > Lachnospirales > Lachnospiraceae > Novisyntrophococcus > Novisyntrophococcus excrementipullorum. The sequence continues at coordinate 3,104 of DVNN01000052.1, read as the reverse complement.
AAGAGAGTTTCAAGTTTTGTGTAAATCCAAAACTTGAAACTCTCCCCTCCTTTAATATATCCTCTTAATCTTATATCTTCCACTCAAATGCAGTCTTTCCCGCATTATCAAGAGCATTATAATGGAGCTAAGATTAATACGTAAGTCCCTTCTTTTTTGGACAGCTCATATTCTTTTACTATCTCAAAACCATTGTCCGGTGCCATATCCCGCACATAATCATAGTCATGGGAGTAGAGAATCATAGTGGCATCTTGCTTTAAATACTTTGATACCGACTGAAAGAATCTCTTATACAGGTAATACACCTCGTCCTCTGTAGTCCTCCCCATCGCAAACGGCATGTTCGTAATAACTTCATCGAAAAGATACTCGTGTGAGAAGTGAAAAAAATCGCGGTTGATATAGTGAATAATCTGATGTGCCGCCTCGGTATTCGCTCTCGCTTTTTCAATCGCTTCTTCCTGTATGTCTATTCCGTACGTAGTATTGGCCGGCACCGCCTTGTGCCGTTCAATCAGCATCGTTCCCACACCGCAGAATGGGTCTAAGACCTGTGCCCCTTCTTTCATGTAATCTTTTGCCAGCGCCACTGTCAAGGCGGCATTCACCGGCTTGATGCTGGTAGGCATCACTTCCCTGCGGTAAGCGAATCGGTTATCAATCAGCGTATATAGTTTTACTAGAAAATTACAATTTCCTTCTTTATTTTCAATGAAACGCAATTCCACTTCGTAATTCGAGGTGGTATTAATTAGCATCCTATCAGACTTCTTCTCAATCTGACCTGATAATTTCTTTACAAATGTACTTCTCTCGTCCAGCGGACGCTTACTTTTAAATTCGATTCGAAAATAAAAAGGTGTCTTCCCCTTGTGGCTCTTATGCAGAAATTCCATAAGTTCAGAAGCCATCAGTGTCTCTGCCGCCTGCACCGGATTCATGGTGCAAGTTTGCATTCCCTTTACCTGGAAAAGAATCTCCTGATAGCTGCGGATATCCTGAAGCCAGCGCAAATTCGGAACCTGAGCCATCACACCTGCGCCAAATATCTTAGATTTCGCCTCCGGCTCAAGTTCCAAGAGTTCCTTTCTCGTTACTTCCGCAAAGTTACGGTTTGTCAGCAGGATGATGTCGTATGTCTCATCCCAGCCACGAAACGCATGAGTAGAAACGCCTTCCATCGCAACAATCAGTGCAGACAATTCCCGCAGTTCTTCCATGTGATGCTTCTCATTTTCCGGTGTCACTTGTACACCGCTCATCTCTTCCAGATGCTGCTTTAAAGCGCCCATGTAGGATCTATAATTGAAGTTCTTCATAGCCACAAGATACGAATTTCTTACAAATCTTTGCTGTTCTTTCTCATACGCTTCATATAGCGGCTGCAGAAATTCCTTCTTTTTCAGTTCTCCCATAAGCAATGCCGCATTCTTACGGGTCTTGGCGTCGTCTGATTGAAGTAGTGCAATCAGCTTGTCCTCATTACCAGCAATGACATACAAAAGTGATGCCGGAGTCCCCTCCTTCTTTATCTCTTGTCTCAACTTACTTAAGTTCTGTCTTACCTCGTGATTCTCCGTAATCTCTTTCCAATATGTGTTTATCATCCTACTCCTTTATCTCATAAGGGACGGGTTCTTCGAACCTTCCTCAACTTTCCTTTTATGGGCCTGGTCTGCAGACACTCCAATACTTGACTGCCCTTCTCATTTAATATTTCCACATAACTCAGGCTGTCCCTGATATCGATAATGCCGATATCAGATACCTCCACTCCGTCTATACTGCAGATGGTTCCCACGATATCGCCGGGACGTATCTTAGACTTTCTTCCACCTCCTATGGACAGCCGCATGATCCCTTCATTTAACGCTTCCCCTTTCCCCGGCTTTCTTTCTGCCTTGCGCCTTTGGGACTTCCAGAATACGTCCTCTGCTTCCTGACTTGCGGACGGACATTCCAGCACCGGCAGTTCCTGTTCCATATAAGCTTCCACCATCCGAAGCATGTGTCTGTCCTCTTCACATACCAGGCTGATTGCTCTTCCGGTATTTCCGTTTCGCCCGGTTCGTCCGATTCGATGTACATAAGTTTCTCTTCCGGTGGGGAAATCATAGTTCACCACATGGGTGATGTCAGCGAAATCAATGCCTCTTGCCGCCACATCTGTTGCGATTAAAAAGCGGAAGCATCCCCGCCGAAACGCATCTACGGTTTTTAGCCGTTCCCTCTGTTCCATATCCCCATGAAGCATACCACAGAATATCCTGGCCCTTCTAAGCTTCTGAAACAGCACATTAACCATCTCTTTTGTGCCACAGAATATAATACAGCACCCAGGGTTCTCTTCCATAAGTATATTAAGAAATGTGTCAAACTTCGTATCTTTATGGGCTTCATACAGTACTTGGCATATGGCTTTTTCCATCTCTTCTTTCTGTTCCTGCATGATAAGCACCACATCCCGAATATGCGTATTCACCAGCTCTTGTATCTCCGGCTTCAATGTTGCGGAGAACAGCGATATCTTACAATCTTCCCCAAGAAGCGAAAGAATCTCTTTGACCTCATCGATAAATCCCATATCCAGCATCAGGTCCGCCTCATCGATTATGAGATATTTTACCTTATCAAGTTTTAAACTTTCCCGCCTTATATGGTCCATCACACGTCCCGGCGTACCTACCACAATATGGGATTTCTGTCTTAATGTCTGTATCTGCTTATCGATGGGAAAACCGCCGAATAATGCCGGAACTTTCAATCTTTTCTTTCTGCCAATGCGAAAAACCTCATCCTTCACCTGCTCAGCCAGTTCTCTGGTCGGCTCCAGAATCAATGCCTGAGGCGCATTTTCCTCCCAGGATATCTTCTCGCAGATGGGAATGGCAAACGCTGCCGTCTTTCCGCTTCCGGTGGGCGCTTTGGCAACTGTATTCTTTCCTGCCAGGATAACCGGTATCACTTCTTGCTGTATACGGGTGGGTCTTTCGTATCCTAATAATCTGAGGGCATCCAGGATTTCCTCAGATAATTTATAGTTATTGAATTCATTTTCAGTTTGATTCGTCATATGTTCCTTTCAAAGGCAACTCTGATTT
>DVNN01000051.1 GCA_018714325.1 Candidatus Pelethocola excrementipullorum | reverse complement strand
CGCTGGTCAATGCTCTGATGTTTCACTGCAAGGACCAGCTTTCCGGCATCAATGGGGTATTACGTCCCGGTATCGTCCACAGGATAGATAAGGATACCACCGGAGCCTTGGTGGTCTGTAAGAATGATATGGCCCATCAAAGCCTTGCCGCACAGCTGGCAGAGCATTCCATCGCCCGCAGATACCGTGCCATCGTCCATGGCAATCTAAAGGAGGACGAGGGGAGGATAGAAGGCAGCATAGGCCGGCATCCCACGGAACGAAAGAAGATGGCGGTCAATGTCAGAAACGGCAAACCGGCCGTAACCCATTATCATGTACTGGAACGGCTGAACGGCTATACCTATGTGGAATGCCGGCTGGAGACGGGCCGTACACACCAGATCCGGGTTCACATGGCTTCCATTGGACATCCACTTCTGGGTGACGAGTTATACGGGCCCAAACGGAGCACAATCAAGCATCTGCAGGGGCAAACCCTCCATGCCATGATACTGGGCTTTCTACACCCTAGAACGGGCGAATATATGGAATTTACAGCTCCCCTGCCGGATTATTTTGAATCACTTTTATTAAAACTAAAAAGCAAATAAAATATGGACACCTTTTAGAGCGGCCCAATAAAACTGCATAAGCAACATGGGCATAGAAAGATTCTAAAAATTCAAGAAAGATAATATACTTTTCACACAATTTGTGTTATAATTATTACAAACCCTACAGGAGCTTTCCCGTTTCGGAATCTCCGAATGACATCAAATAATACTGAAGATAATTAGAATCAAGAAGGGAGAGATGAAGTATGAGGACGATTATAACCATTGGAAGACAATATGGAAGTGCTGGCCATCAGATTGGTAAAGCACTGGCAGATGAATTAGGAATTGCCTATTACGATAAGGAATTATTAGAGCGGGCCGCAAAAGAAAGCGGTATGTGTGAGGAATTATTTGAGAATCACGATGAGAGGCCAACCAACAGTTTCCTTTACTCCCTGGTCATGGATACCTATTCCTTTGGATATGGAGCCAGTTCCCTGTCGGATATGCCATTGAACCAGAAGGTATTTCTTGCACAGTTCAATGCAATCAGAAAGATAGCAGAAGAGGGACCCTGCGTTATGATTGGACGTTGTGCCGATTATGCGCTGGCAGAGAATCCAAATTGCCTCAGTATTTTTATTCACGCAGATCTGAAGCTTCGTATCCGTAGAATCGCTGCCAAATATGATTTAACCGATGCTAAGGCAAAGGATAAGATTATCAAGACCGACAAACGCCGTTCCAGTTATTATAACTATTATACCAGCAGAAAATGGGGCGATATCGATAGTTATAACTTGAGTTTTGACAGTGGATTACTGGGCGTCAACGGTACCGTAGAGATGATTAAGAAGGCCGTGGAGTGGAAAGAAAAATCCAATACCGATAAGAAAATGATTTATGAAGTGACAAAATATTAATTAACAAGCGGAAACTGAATGATTGATGAGGATACCTTTTACTTGGTATCCTCGTTTTTATTGACGCTAGCTTTCGAATATCATAGTAACTTTAAGACCTGATGGTACATTGTCTTCAACCTCTATTCTACCATGATGTGCTTCCGCTATCTGTCTTACCAAACGTAATCCTAACCCATGTCGCAGATTCAAGTGATCATCAGTACTTTCCATATAATGTTGTTTTGTATGAATTTCCTGCAGCTTTTCAGGAGTAATGCCAGTACCATTGTCTAAAACAGATATGGAAAATCCAGTATCCCCACCTTCCAACATAAGCATTATATCGCAGCCTTGTATATTGTGTTTCATGCTGTTTTGAACAAGATTGGAAACAGCCCGTGAAATTAGTCTTTCATCGCATTCAAATTCAAACGGTTCCATATTGGGTTCAATTTCCAAGCCAAGTGAATAGCTTTCTGGCAATCCCGTATTCAGGGCTTCGACAACGTATGAGCGCAGTAGCTTTGCTATACGTACTGATGATTTTTTAAGGGGCTGCATTTCATACTCCAATTGAGAAACCAAATTCAAATCCTGTACCAAATCCTTGATTTTCACACTTTGATTCCGAATAATAGTGGCCTGTTCCCGTATCGACTCGCTTGTCGTTTCATTTTCTGTTATTCGGTAGGCATAGCCCAATATCATCGACAATGGAGTGCGTATGTCGTGGGATACACCACTAATCCAGTTCGCACGCGCTTCATTCTGTTTGCTCAATTTTTCAGATACAATGTTAATACTTTTTGCGACCTCAGACAATTCCCCGCCCATTGACAGGCTCACGGGATTACCGTCAGACAGAGCCTTGATAGAATCTACAATCGGGATGGTGTTGTTCATGATCTTGTGCTTGGAATAAAAATAAGCCAAAAACAGTATCAGCAAATCTGCTGCTAATATGACTACTGCAAAGATGGGCAATGTTCTAAGCGCGTTTATAGAATAGTAATTTGAGATGAGTTTTGCATAGCTGTTTTCCGGATAACCTAAGACCAACAGTCCGGCATCCGTATTCCAGATAAACACGGGATAATCCTCAAGATAGCCTTTTGAAAAAACAGCCACATCCTGTATGGAATAGGTTGTAGGTATCTCAGCCGGTAAATCCACCGACCAAAAGGCTTTTCCATCCTCATCTAAAAGCATTGCCCAAATATCATTTTGCCTTAGTCTTAAAATAATCTCGTCGGTCAGACCATCTGCGGAAGCCCCATCGGCCGCTCGTTCCAACATTTTCTGTGGGGATGAATCGCCAAAATCCTTGAATATGACACCTCTAAATGTAAGCATAAAGGCGATTATATTTAATAACATCAGCAGGATAATAAAGCCTACAAATGTAAGCAGATATTTCTTTATATACCTTCTCAAAGATTTCATATGCTCATTCCCTTTCCACAATCAGCTTGTAACCCAGTCCCTTTATTGTAATAAGAGACACGGGAGCAGAGGGAGAGCGCTCGATTTTTTCTCTGATACGACATATATGAGCCATAAGGCTATTTTCATATCCAAATGGATTCTCTCCCCACACGGCTTCACATAGCATGTCAATTGTGACAATTTTTCCTGCATTTCTTGCAAGCACCTCTAATAAGTCGTGTTCTTTGGCCGTTAGTGAAATCGTTTCTCCGTCTTTGTAGACTTCTGCACGGCTGAGGTCAATGGAACACCCTGTAAGGGGTATGGTTCCTGCGTCTTCCTTATAGCATCTGCGCAAGATGGAATAGACTCTTAATAATAATTCTTGTGGCATAAACGGCTTGACCATATAGTCGTCAGCCCCTAATCCCAATCCCTCTAACTTATCATTTGCCGCATCTTTTGCCGTAAGAAAGATAACAGGAATATCTGTAAATGCATGCAGTTGCTTAAACAGTGAGAAACCGTCCCCATCCGGCAGCATAACATCCAGAATCGCCAAATCTGGCTTTTGTTCTTTTGCCATATTAAGTCCTTGTTTTACATTAGAAGCAGTCACGATATTATGAAAGCCATCATCGGCTAATATGGTACTCACCATTTTCAGCAATTCCGTTTCGTCATCCACAAGCATTATTTTTTTTGTCTTAAGGAATGAATTATCCATCCAATCACCACCTTTTTCAATACTTTCTTTATCCTAAAATTATATCACAATTACAAATTTGCGCGTATCCTTCGATGAAAAAGTAAAGTAAATGTAAGGACAAGAGAATGTTGGTGTAAGGTTGAGGTTATATCATAAATGTACAGAAAGGAGATAGATTTTATGAGTAATATAATAACGACCGAACAGCTGACAAAGCGATACAAGAAATTTACCGCCGTCGATAATGTCACACTCCATGTAAAAAAAGGCAGTATCTATGGATTTCTTGGCCCAAACGGAGCAGGAAAATCCACAACAATGAAAATGCTGTTAGGCTTAACTGCTCCAAGCGCTGGGACATTTTGTATTGACGGCAAACATTTTCCCGAAAACCGAATTGCCATTTTGAAAGAGGTGGGTTCTTTGATTGAAGCACCTTCTTACTATGCAAACCTCACAGGACGAGAAAACCTGGATATCATCCGTCGTATCTTAGGACTGGATATGAAGGCTGTTGACGACGCACTAGAGTTGGTGGGATTAACCGAATTTGGAGATAGATTGGCAAAGAAGTATTCATTGGGAATGAAGCAGCGGCTTGGTTTGGCTTCTGCACTGATTGGCAGGCCACCGATCCTAATTCTGGACGAACCTACCAATGGACTTGACCCAGCCGGCATCCATGAAATCCGTAATCTTATCAAATCCCTGCCTAAACTTTATGATTGTACCGTTCTTATTTCGTCTCATATGCTGTCCGAAATTGAGCTAATGGCAGATGATATAGGTATCTTAAATCATGGACGATTGTTATTCGAGGGCAGCCTTGAAGAGTTGGGTCATAACGCGGAATCTGTCGATAATTTGGAAAATGTATTCCTTTCCATGATAGAAAAGGATAATGCAGAAAGAAAACAGAGGGCGAGGCTATGAATACGCTTCATATTGAACTGCGAAAAGAAAAACGTACTGGTGTATCCCTTGTGCTGATCGCAGTGGGTATCTTTGGTGCATTATATGCTTTTATGAATTTTATAGTCAGAAAGGAAGCACTACTCAACCTGCCTTTGCCGCCGATGGATGTCCTGCTCACCCAGCTTTACGGTGTGATTATGATACTTAACTTATTTGGAATCGTTGTCGCATCCTGTATTATTTACTCCATGGAGTTTAAGGGAAATGCAGGAAAGAAAATGTATTTGCTCCCGATAAGTGTGTCAAGAATGTATTTCAGTAAATTTGTCATAGTAACCGTTACACTTTTTGTGGCAATTGCAATACAGAATATAGCCCTGATGAAAATAGGGATTATGGAACTGCCGGCTGGAACATTTGAACCAGGCACGTTGATTTCCTTTGCGCTGTACTCGTTTATAACCTCAATGCCAGTACTATCATTTATGCTCTTGATAGCTTCTCGTTTTGAAAATATATGGATTCCGCTTGGAATTGGAGTTGCCGGATTCTTAAGTGCTATGGCATTGGCTACGGTGAAAACCGAATTACTTTTGATTCATCCATTTGTGGTGATGTTCCGGCCCGCTGTTGCCATGAGTGCAGAACCTAATCCGATGATAGTAGTAGTGTCAATTGTAGAAACAAACTTGTTTTTTGCTGCCGAGCTTTATGTATCAAAAGAACTTCGGTATGAATAAGGAGGATGAAAAATGAGTTTTGCGAATTTGCTTCGTATTGAGTTTATGAAAGTAAGGAGATCAAAGATCTTGCCATTGGCTTTCATTTCTCCAATCTTAGTTGTGATTTCAGGCATTGCAAATATCAGCGCGTATTTTTCCCCTGAATATACAAACGCCTGGGGAGCAATGTTTATCCAAAGCGCCTTATTATTTGCGTATTATCTGCTCCCCTTTAGCATGCTGGTGGTGTGCGTAATGATTTCGGCCCGTGAAATGCAGAATAACGGCATACTTAAAATGTTAGCATTACCAGTTAATAGAACAATCCTTTCATTCGCTAAGTTTTGTGTCTTGACATTCTATCTCTTTATGGAAATGGTTGTTTTCTTTCTGGTATTTGTCATTACAGGGCTTATCGCCACGCAGACAATGGGAGTGACCGAAACTCTGCCGGTTATTACAATACTCAAATGGTGTGCAGAACTGTTCTTGACTATGATGCCGTGTATCGCCCTCATGTGGGCCTTGACTGTTCTGTTTGAAAAACCAATACTTGCCATAGGGCTTAATCTATTGCTGATTATTCCGGGCATATTAGTTGCAAACACAAGTCTCTGGGTGGTGTATCCATACTGTTACAGCGGATATATGATTTCTTGCTTCATGGAGGAATTTACAACAACTATTGCTGATAGTGTATTTCAATTGTTTCCGTTTATCCCTTGTGCAATCGCTATATTCGTCTTTACTATTTGGGTATCGGTTTCCCGGTTTGGAAAAAGAGAAATGAAGTAAAGCCCGTACCCGCCCCAAATTCAGGTTTTAACCCTCAGGTCTAACACTTATAGGCTCAAGGGTGAAAAGCCTGAGATAGAGCCATTTAAATCTGTATAAGGCAAACAGCAGGGTCAAGCTCTTCCCCATCCTCAATCCTCCGGTCTTCATCAACAGCTTTTTATGTGTATCTTAGTAATTGCTGTAATTTCATGTTTTATCCTCCTGTTTTTCGACGATACTATTATAGAGAGATAAATCCATCCATAATAGAGTAAGTCATCCTTATATCGACGTTTGTTAATTCTCATTCATGGATACAGGGTGCTTCCTCATATAATTTAACATAGCAAGCTTATGTATAATGGCAAAATAAACAGGACAGGGAGTGAATAGATGAATATCAATGGGTTCCGACGGCATATCCGCTGGGGCATTACAATATTTAGTGTAGTGGCGGCAAGCCTTATTTTTTATTTTATACTTTTTCATATGGATATACTCAAAAACGGTTTAGGCAAGGTGTTGAAAGTATTGCTTCCAATCATATATGGAGCAATCATCGCCTATGTCTTTAGTCCGGCCGTCAAGTTTTTCGAACGGTTGGGCAGAAGTGCGGTAGAGAAGTGCAGGTTTAAGCTCACTGAGAGAAAACAGAAGGTGATTCGGCTGACGTGTGTCCTGCTCACCATGTTTCTGCTGCTTTTAGGCGTTTATGGCCTCTTGGCCAT
>DVNN01000050.1 GCA_018714325.1 Candidatus Pelethocola excrementipullorum | reverse complement strand
TATCAATTGTCAGGTTTTCGATATCCTTTTCCTGACCTTCTAGCTTAAGGGTAACCTTATCTTTTCGTTCCAGTTGCTTTTGTTGTTCCTCTGTAATATCGGCCACAAACTTGGTGCCTTCTGAGGTATCCGCCATCAGTATGGACATTCCATCGGGCACTGCATCTCCCGTGGTGATATTCACCTTCGTGATCAGCCCCTTTACCGGTGCCAGAACATTCCCGTTTTGCTCCAAAAGAGCCTTTAATTTTTCCAAATCCTTCTGCTTTTCATCAACTTCCAGCTGTGAACCCTTATGGCTGTTATCCTCCGTAGTAGGCTTATTGGCATTCTCAATGTCTCTGTTTGCCAAATCCACTTCATCCTGCTTTTTATCAATGGCCGAATCATAAGTATCTGCCTTGGTTTTATAATCTTCGATAAGGGTCTGCTCCTCACTGGAAACTCCGCCCCCATTATTCTTGCTGCGGTACTCGTTCAGCTTGTTTTCCGCCTGTTCTTTCTCTGATTGAGCCGTGGACACCTCCTGTGCCGACTGATTCAGACGGAAGCTATAGCGGGACTGGACTGATGTTTCTATTGCCGCTGCTTCTTCCTCGGTGAGTTCCCTGCCAAGCTCGGTCTGCTTCGCATTTAATTCCTCATGTATCTTTAAATCCACCTCAGAATTAAGTGCGGATAATGCTTCCTGGGCATTGGTCAACTTAACTGTCTTTTCATCTACCGCGGCAATCAAAGTATCCTCTTCACCGGAGGAACTTCCGTTCTGTCTATATTCCTGCAGTCTATTCCAGGCCTCCACCATGTTTTGATAGGCCTTTAAGATTGCTTCATTTCCTCTTTGAACCGCTTTGTTATAATCCTCCCTTCCCCGTCTCTCTGCAATGCTTTTCTCCGTCTCGGAATTAGTCATATTGGTTTCCTTATCCTCTATGCTAATCTCCAGCTTTTCGATTTCATGTTCCAACTTCTCTATCTTATCTTGGATATCCTGAAGATCCAGGCTGAAAAGAATATCCCCTTCTCCTACCTCCTGGCCTTCACCGACAGGGATGGAGGAGACTTTCAGGCCCTGAACGGTGGAAATCGCCTGTTCTTTTCTCTGCACGACCCTGCCGGAGGTGCTGATAATATTTTCAAGGGATCTCTTCTCTGATTTGGCAGTCTGCACCTTTGGCACCGTCATCGTATCCAGAACCCTGGATAGAGAAGTGAATAATATCATGAGCACAAGAAAGATGCCGAGCCCCTTTAACGCCAGCACTCGAACCGAAGATGGCTTCTTCTCTAATTTAAAGTCTATGATTTTTTTTAGATTCCATTTCATGTCTCAAACCTCTCTATTCTTTCACGGCAGTTGCCATAATGCCCTGTTCTAAGTAATTCTGACCGCATATAAACACCAGTACTGCCGGTATTAATGTAATCACAGATGATGCAAATGCAAGACCTGCATTATCCAGACTGATATTCGGTAAAAAGAGGGACAAAGGCCACAATGCCTTATCCTCCAGAAAAGTCAATGGCTGCTCTATCAGATTCCAGTTTTCCAGGAACCCCAGTACTAAAATAGATATAATTCCTGAGGAGCCCAGGGGTATTCCTAGATGAAAGAAAATTCTTATGTTACTGGCCCCATCTATTTTCGCGGATTCGATGATGGCCTCTGGTATCCCATTGAAGAAGTTGCACATAATAAATACAGGAAATGTGGAGAACATTCCCGGCAGGATCACAGACCAGTGAGTATTCACCAGCTGCATGCTGTCAAGGACTAAAAAGCTGGATAGCATGGTTACCTGAAATGGCATCATCATCAATATGATATAGAGTGTAAAAATCAGCTTCTTGCAAGGGAATTTAAACCTGGAAAATCCCCAGGCTGCCGGTACCGATACCACCAGCTGTCCCAGCAGAATTCCGACTGTAATCTTGGTGGAATTCCAGAAAGTCAGGAAAAACTTAGGGGAATCCATCAGTAATTCCACAAAGGACTTTCCGGTTGGATAGGTGGGAATAAACTGCCATCTTGTGTACTGGGACGTGCCATAGAGAATCGGGGACAGATGCTCCCTCAATTCATCCTGACTCATAAATGATCCCGTTAAGAGAAATAAGATGGGATAGCAAGCCACAAATGCCAACGTAAGTAATATGATGTATATGATGATTCTTTTTTTACCCATGTTATGACTCCTTCTGATTCCAGGCTTTTTCCAGCAGGGTCACCAGAATCAGTATCACAATCGCAACCAATACAGCTCCCGCGGCAATCTTATCAAAGGAAAGATCGCGAAACCAGTTATTAAATGTATGCTGTAACAGATACATGCTCTCGTGTGGATAATCTCCCGCTACCAGATACCCCTCCCGGAACACTTTGAAAGAATTCAGGAAAGAGAGCACCGTAATGGTATAAAGCGTTGGAAGAAGGTTTGGGATGGTAATCGAGAAAAAGATTCTGATATTCCCTGCACCATCCACCCTTGCCGCTTCATATATGCTTGAGGGAATGGCACTAAGCCCGGCAATCCACAATATGATATCGTATCCTAAATTCTTCCAGATGTAACTAAACACCAGTACCCAAAATGCATACTTGGTATTCATCCAGTCCACAGGTGTAAATCCAAGTTTGTCCATGAATCCATTTAACATCCCCTGTCCATGGAATAAAACCTTCCACAGTAAGACCACCGACGCCACAGGGATTGCCATAGGAATCAAAAATGCCGATTTAAGAAAATCGGCAATTTTTCCACTGCTGTAAAGAAAAACCGCAGTCAGCAGGGAGAGTACCACCAGCACAGGGATACAGACCCCCACAAAACGAAGGGTATTTCCCGCCGCAAGGCGGAAGGCCGAATTCTCTATGACCATCTTATAATTAGCCAGCCCTACCCATGTCTCATTGACTGCTGTTACAAAAGACCGCCTGACCACATCCAGAAAGGGAAACAGGACAAATATGCTGACGCCCAGGAAGCTGGGTATTATAAAGTAAACACCTGCCATATTTTGTTTTCTGGTTCTATTCGTCTTACTCATTTCAGTTCCCTTTCCTTCCTGTGCGGTCTATTCTTATTGTTCTGACAGATAAAGCTGTACCGTCTTCAGGATATTGGCCGTTGCCTCATCCACTGTCAATTCTCCTTCCAGACATTTGGCGCCTTCTCCCATGATTGCCTCCTGAATGGTGCTGTCATAATTCAATGGAGTATCCAACTTCTTTACTAACTCTTTTATTTCGGAGAGTTCATCATCCGTAGGCCAGGTAACCTCAAGAGATATCGACGCTCCGTTACTATCTGAAAGCATGTAAGCCATCATATAATCTTCCCTTGGAGGATTACAGATTGCTTCAAAAGCCTTTTGATTTACCGGGAACCCTTCTCCAACCCGAATGCTCTGAAACTCTTCCGTCAGCATTGCCTTTACAAAATCTTTGGCCGCATCCAGCTGTTTACTTTTACTGTTAATACCTGCCATTAAATTAGGAGCAAACAACTGTTTATCTTCTGAACTGATGGTCTGGTAACCGGAGTTCGTTTTCTTGTTGGCTGCAACCATTGTTGCATAAGACTCCATCGTGGACATATTTCCCATATCCAGAATTTGTTTTTCAGTCATAAGACCTGCTCCCAAATCAACTCTTCCAAATGTCGAATCTTTTTCCTCTTCAGCAGTCTTCATGCCATCAATTTCCTCTGGATTAACGCCTCGTATATCACCTTTGTATCCACGTTTTGAGGCCTCCAAAAAGGCTTTCAGGGCACCTTCATCCAAGGTTCCGTCCTCTTTCAGAATATCATAGGCATAGCTTAAAGTAGATTTTAAATACTCCTTGGCCGTGTATGTATTTGTCAGGAGTGGTTGATCCGAGGCCTCTGGATATCCTTCCAGCTGATCCGCTAAAGTGCCTGCATCCTTGATGCCGTCCAATACTGCCGGATCCCCCACAATCGTCGGAATTGCGAATCTCGTTGGCACCGCATAAATTTTCTTATCCTTCTCAAATGCTTTTGCAATGTCACCATAGAGTCCCTCTGATTTGTCCACATCATCCACCAAATCTGAAATATCCTCCAGCAGATTCTTATCAATATAATTATTAATCGGCATGCCATCCAGAATTATAATATCCGGTCCTTTTCCTGACATAATATTGGTGTTGAGTGTCCGAAGCGTGTCTGAAAGTGTCTGCCCTTCAGACATACCAATCTGCAGATTCACCAAAATATCAGGATTATTCTGCTGAAATTTACTGATTACCTGTCTGAGTGTCTGGTCATCTTTTAAGGAATATACGTTAATTTCAGCAGAAGGCGTGCTGTCCGCCTCACCAGAATAGGTGTATTTCAACAACTTGGCTGTTCCTCCCTGGATATCCATAAAACCGGCCAGATAGGTATTCTCATCCAATTGCTCCAAAGCCGTCGCGTTCGATTCCATATTTCCCAGGGAATTGGTTGTACCATTTATAATCTGTTCCACTACGGTTCCACCAAATGTATATTGGTACAGTCCCGTATGATCCGTGTAAAGCAGGCTGTCCTCCTTTAGTCCAACCTTCATCAGCGAGCTTGGTACGCCATAATTTATATTCATATTCCCTTCCGCTCCCTGATTCTGAGCGGCAAAGAAATCACTTAATGCAGGATAGCTATCCTCCAGCTGCAGAGTCTCTGTATTGTACACCTCCAATGTATTGTTCATACCTTTCAGCAGAACCTTGTTTCCGCAGGCAACGAGCTCACTTATGTAATCGTCATTTTTTAGAGTGTTTTTTATTTCTCCTGTAAGCGGATCAATCTGTAGCATCGTACTATTGTAATCCATTCCGATGACATCGCCATTATCGGCAAATGAAAGTGTTTGAATTGCATTTTCCATGTCATCATTCTGGTTAAATTTTACATCCATATCTGATTCATCCTCGGACTGTCCGTCCTGGGTCATAGAGTCTTCCGATTCATCCATTCCCTGGATGGAATCCGGCGCTTCTTCTCCTTCTTTGCCATTGCTCATATCGCCAAAATCCATCGGATCCAACTCGATATCTAAGACCCTGTCCTCACCATCCTTATCCAAATAGTGATACTCTATCGTATAATCCTCCATGCTATCTCCAAAATGATAGACTACCAGGATCACATTGCCCTTGGAATCGATATCAGCTGAGCCAACACTATATGACTCTGTATAAAGCTGGGCACCAATTTCCGTCTTGGACCAGGTATCCCCATTATCTTCGGAATCATAGATGCCAGAATCCGTTACCAGACGTAATACATTATTCTCCATACGTTTTATTGCCATAATGTATCCCGTCTGATCCGGTAAAGAAACTTCTTCTTCCAGGTATCTTCCTTTTGCCTGAATGGTTTTTGAGTCAGATGTACTTGTTCCTTTCTTAAGGTTGTCATCGTCTTTTCCGCAGGCACCTAACAGTACTGTGGAAAAGACCAGTAGTATTGGTAAAATTTGTTTTTTTAATATCTTCATAATAGTCCTCCTTATTGATATTTCATTATCTTATCAGCCTTATCTCTAAATAATCTCTAAAAGTTTAGATTTTATTTTTTTTATTATGTGATATACTTGTCTCATAAAATACAAATGAGGTTAATACATGAATATATTATTAATTGAAGACGATGTATCTCTTTGCGAATCTTTATGTTTCCAATTGAATAAAGAGGGGTTTTCTGTAGATATCTGCCATGACGGCGAAGAAAGCCTGGTCTGGATTGCCCAGCAGGCTCATGATATGATCTTGCTTGACCGGATGCTCCCTAGTTTAGATGGAATTAGCATCCTGAAAGAAATACGCAAGAAAGAATATACAACCCCCGTCATACTAATAACGGCATTGGGTGAATTGAATGATAAAATAACCGGGCTGGATTCCGGTGCGGATGATTATATTGTGAAGCCATTTGCCTTTGAAGAGCTGATGGCCAGAATCCGCAGCATATGCAGACGCCCCAGAATCTGGGAGAATTCAAAAAACATTACCTTTGGAGATCTGACCTTCGATTCCGATACCAATCAACTTTATGGAAAAGCTCAGGCCTCCTGCTCCCTTTCCAAAAGAGAGGGGGATTTATTAAGCGCCTTCCTGCAGAATAAAAATCAGACGCTTACCAGAGATATTTTATTAAATCGAATTTGGGGGTTGGATGCAGATATTGAGGGGGGGAATTTGGATAATTACATACATTTTTTAAGAAGAAGGTTAAAATCAGTAGACAGCAGTGTGAGTTTAAAGACGATACGTGGAGTCGGATACCGCCTGGAGGAGGAACATGTTTAAGAAATTTCATATTCAGATGACATTCTTCTGCACGGTAATCGTCAGCCTTATTATTGTCATCATGACTATCTCATATCTGTCCATAGCAGAATCCTCCATGGATTCCATCAACTATGCAAATTTTCAAAACAACTGTAATACGGCCTTAACCTATCTGAGCGAACAGAATGTCATCTCCCATCAGTGGGTCTCTACAACCGAACATAATAATCAGTTTATGTTACAAGTTTACGACAATCAGCTCCCTCTTTCCGTAACAAATATGCGTCTGAGCGAACATGATTTATCAATTATTGATAAGGTAAAGAAGCGTTCTGTTGAATCATATGCTTTAAATATAGAATCCGAGCACTCGAATCAAAGACTGATGAAAAAGGTGGAGTTTAAAATGACAATCAGCAGTGAAAAATATTACGTCGCCACCGCTTTGATTCCCAAGACAGATAGCTCCATGGGTGTAGTCATCTACCAGCCCTTGTCTATCTATCAAGACGCACTCCTGAAGCAGCGAATGATTTTCTTCTCTATAGATGTCGTCTCAATACTGCTTCTGGGAGCCTTTTCCTGGTTCTTTACTTCCAGAATGATTAAGCCCTTGGAACAGACCAGGCGCCAGCAGACCAGATTCATCACCTCCGCTTCCCATGAACTCAGATCTCCCTTAACCGTCATGCTTTCAAGTTTATCCGCCATGAAAAA